>JAJYDH010000041.1 GCA_021777685.1 Planctomycetota bacterium
GTAGTAAAGACAGAAGAACCTAGGGACAACGAGCAAGCATTTTCTACCCGCTACCCGCTACCCGCTACCCGCTATCCGCTCCGGCAGTTCACATCTCCGGCAACGCCCCGCGTTTCACGGCCCGGACGACCATCAGCGTGCCGGTCCCGAGCAGGGTGAAGGGCATGGCGATCATCAGGATGATGCTCCAGGAATAGCCGTTCGCCAGCCGCATGGCGTCGCCGTCCTGGTTGGCGACGGCCTCCTTGCAGTTCGGGCACGCCAGGGCATCGCCGGCCATTCCCAGGACGACCAGCAAGGCCAGCCACGGCATCATCCGGCGGGTCGTTCGCATGATCGGGGCCTTTCCCGTCGGGACGCGAGGGTCAGGACGATGTCCCGACCGGCATCTGGTAGAGCATCCAGTAGATGACCACGCCCGTGATCGAGACGTAGAGCCAGATCGGGAACGTCACGCGGGCGATCGAGGCATGCCGATGGAAATCCTTGCGGATCGCCCGGATCAGGGTCAGGGAGACCAGCGGGACGACGCCGAACGTCGCCAGGACGGTGTGCGAGAGCAGGATCGACCGGTAGACGACCTTCGGCCAGCCCTCGCCCGGGAACTCGACGCTCCCGGCCTGGAAGTGGTAGATCAGGTAGCAGCCGAGGAACACCGACGAGACCACGACCGCCGAGATCATGCACGCCGCATGGCCCCGGGCCCGTTTCGTCAGGATCAGGACCCAGCCGAGCATCAGCAGGAGGGCGCAGGTACCATTGAGGGTCGCGTTCACGGCCGGCAGTTTGCGGGCCCACGACGCCTTGCGCCGGGCCTTCGCGACCAGCTTCGCGACCGCCTTGGGGTCGTCCGAGTCGAAGTAGCCGGAGACCTTGTTCCCCCGGTCGACCAGCACGAGGCGCGGGCTGTGGCGGACCGCCTCGACCTTCGCGTCGGCATCGGCCCCGGGGTCCTTCTCGATCGGCAGGTGGAATCGGTCGAGGATCAGGTCGACGACCTCGTCCTGCTTGCCGGTCAGGAACCACCAGCGGTCGGGATCGGCGCCCAGGCCGGCGGCGTAGCGGGCCAGCACGGCCGGGGTGTCGTAATCCGGGTCCACGGAAATGCTCACCAGCCGGACCCCGGCGTCGCCGAGCGGGCCTTGCAGGTCCTTCTTCATCACCGACGAGATCCGCGGGCAGGACATCGGGCAGCGGGTGAAGACGAAGGCCGCGACCCAGACGTCGCCCGCGAGGTCGGCCTCGGTCACGGCGCGGCCGGAGCGCTCCGTCAGGCGAAACGAACCCAGTTCGTAGCCCAGGTCGCCCAGGTCCTGGCCGGCCCGCTTCGGCTCGGGCGGCGGCCCGTAGACCTGCCAGGCCGTCACCAGCCCGGCGGACAGGAGCACGACCCCCGCGACGATCAAGATCCCCAGACGATAGGAGGCGTTCACGGCTTGGGCCAGTTCGTGGTTGGAGGCTCGGGCGGAGGAGTCGATGGGTCCGTTTTCAGCGGTCGGCGACGGCGGGCGACTCGAAGAAGCCATTCTCGTGGAAGGCCATGTCGGGGGCCAGGCCGGTCACGACGATCACGGCCAGCAGGCAGGCCGGCACCAGGAGCATGTACACCCAGCGCCCCTCGAACTTCAGGTGCATGAAGAACCAGCCGACGAGGAACGCCTTCGTGATCGCCAGGACCATCAGCCCGCCCACCAGGGCGGCGAACGAGAGACGGCCCTCCAGGAACCGCGCGTAGGCGTATTCCAGGACGGTCAGGATCAGCAAGGTCCAGAAGACCTTCATGTAAGGGGCGTGCGACTCGACGAAGCGCTCTTGCTCGGCGGTCAGGTTGTGCTCGGCCATCGGCGGGACCTCATTCGCTTTCCGAAACGTCTTTGCACCCCGATCTCGGATCTGAGATCGCAAATTTGAAATCTCAAATCGGACTTGAGCCGGCCATTCGTCGGACTTCAAATCAGATCAGGTAGACGACCGTGAACAGGATGATCCAGACGAGGTCGACGAAGTGCCAGTAAAGGCCGACGATCTCGACCGAGTTGTAGTTGGTCGAGGAATAGGCCCCGAACCACGACCGGATCGCCAGGAGGCTCATCGCGATCACGCCGCCGGCGACGTGCGCCCCGTGGAACCCGGTCATCGTGAAGAAGCACGAGGCGAACAGGCTGACGTCCGGCGTGAAGTGGCCGCTGGCGCTCACGCCGATCGGGTAATGATGGACGAACATCAACTGGCGGTATTCGAAGACCTGCACGCCCAGGAAGACCGCGCCGATCAGGGCCGTCGCCGTGGTGTAGAGGGCCCCCTTGCGCTTCTGGTCGCGCTGGAAGGCGCTCAGGCCGAGGACCATCGTCACCGACGAGCAGATCAGGATGAAGGTGTTGACCGCCGTGAGGTCGATGCTCAGGGGGTTGGTCGAGTCGTCGTAGGGCTTGGGCCAGGCGTAGGTCTTCAGCCCCTCGGGTTTCGTGGGGAGGACGTAGGTGAGGTCGGTCGCCGGCGGGTAGAGGTTGCTGTAGCCGGTCGGCGGGCTCCCGGCCCGGAGGACGATGTACGTCCCGATCAGGCCGGTGAAGAACATGATCTCGGTCGCCAGGAAGAGCCAGATCGCGACCTTGCCGGGGGTCAGGGGCGGGGCCTGGACCGTCGGCCTCGCCATCGAGCCGTGGGCGGTCGTCGGGTGGGCCGGGAACGTGGCGGCATCGGCCATTGAGGGGCACCATGAGGGGAAAAAGTCGTCGACGGCGTCCCGTTCAGCTCGCCGGGTTCAAGAGCAACAAAAGGAGGATCAGCGGCAGGTAGAGGAACGAGGCCCGCAGGAGCCGGCGGGCCGTCCGGTCGTTCGTGTCGAGGCAGAACCGGACGGAGTGATAAAGGTAATACGCCCCCAGCGCGAACGCCCCGGCGAAGTACCACCGCCCCCCCAGGCCGATCAGCGAGGGGATCAGGCCGGCAGGGAGCAGTTCCAGGGCGTGCCACATCGCCTGCCGGCCGGTCATGGAGCCGTCAGGGTCGACGTTCGGGAGCATCTTGAGCCCCCCTCGGGCGTAGTCGTCTCGGTAGATCCAGGCGATCGCCAGGAAGTGCGGGAACTGCCAGAGGAAGACGATCAGGAACAGGGCCCAGGGCTCGATGCCGAGCCGCCCCGTCGAGGCCGCCCAGCCGATCACCGGCGGCAAGGCGCCGGGGATCGCGCCGACGGCCGTGTTCAGGGTCGTGATCGCCTTGAGAGGGGTGTAGACGGCGACGTACAGGATGAACGTGGTCGCCGCGACGGCCGCCGCCAGGGCGTTGACGCCCTCGAAGAGGATCGCCAGCCCGGCGACGCCGAGCGTCGTGCCGAACGCGACGGCCTCGGCCGTCGAGAGCTTGCCGGAGGGCAAGGGGCGGCTCGCGGTCCGCTTCATCCGGGCGTCGCGGTCGCGCTCCAGGATCATGTTCCAGGCGCTCGCCCCGCCGGCGACGAGCCCCGTCCCGATCAGGGTCAGGAGCAGCTTGACCGGCGCGATCGCGCCCGGGGCGCCGAGCACGAAGCCGACGGCGACCGTCACCAGGACCATCACCGCGATCCGGGGCTTGGTCAGGGCGACGAAGGCCGCCAGCCGCGCCCGGAGGTCGAGGTCGACCAGGGTCGGCTCGGGACGGGCCTCGATCAGCACCGGGGACGCGAGCATTTCCGCCGTCTTCACGCGACTGCCTCCAGGTCCCGCGCCCCGAGCCCGGCCGATCCGGGCCGATCCGCCGTTCCGGCCAACTGTCCGAACGCCCGCAAGGTCAGCACCACCGCCGAGGCCAGCAAGAGCCCGGCGTTCGCCTGATGGCCCGTGCGGACCAGCGCGGCCAGCAACGTGACCGGCCGGGCGACACCATCATACGGCCTGAGCAGCCACCATGCACCGATCCCGAGCGCGATTTGCAGGATCAGCAGCAATCCCATCGCCCGCGCCGCCGGCAACAGCTCCGGGACGTCCGCCTTATGGCGCTCGACCCGGATCACCACCGCCGAGAGGTGGCCGAAGACCAGGAACGCGAGGATCGAATGCACGACGAGGGCGTGGAAGTCGCCGTAGTGGCGGAGCCAGGCCCCGAGCACCACCTGCGCGTAGACGAGGAACAGCCCCGAGGCCGACAAACTCCGATATTTCCTCACGTCGGCCGCCGGACGGGCCTTGGCGAACCACCCCCGGCCGGTCAGCACGCACAGGGCGACCATGAAGCCGAAGAACGCCTGAGCCGTGACCCCGTGGATCGCGGCGAGCATCGTGGAATTGAGCCGGACCCGGTAGCCGCCCAGGACCCCCTGGCCGATCACGGCGACCAGCGCCAGGACTCCCAGCCACTTCATCCACCTTCGCCGGTCGAACGCCAGGAAGTCGACCATCAGCAGGATCGTGAACAGCCCGACGGCCGCGCCGTAGAGCCGGTGGGTGTGCTCTCCGAAGACGCCCCAGGGGGCCTGGAAGAAATTGTAGAGGAACATGTTCGCGCCGAACGTCTGAGGCCAGTCCGGCACGGCCATGCCGACCTTGTACGTCGTCACCAGGCCGCCGACGAACAGCAGGGGCCAGGTGAAGACGGCGGCCAGGATCGCGACCCGGTGCGGGCCCGGGCGGTAGCCTCGGGCCGGCTCGAAATCGGCGTCCGGGTTCGTCTTGCTGTCGGGGAGGGTGTTCATCGGGTCCTTCGAGGCAAGGCCATCGTCAGGCCATGATCGGGTCCATCGGCCCGGCGATCGGCGGCCGGGGCTCGGTCTGGGGCAGGAAGTCGCCCACCACGCCGGGGACGCTGAATTCGTAGGCCGGGTGGTAGACGGTCGGGATCGTCTGGAAGTTGTAATAGGGGGGCGGCGAGGTCGTGCCCCATTCGAGCGTGTTCGCCTTCCAGGGATTGTCGGCGGCCTTCGGGCCGAGGACCAGGCTATAAAGGAAATTGGCCGCGAAGAGGATCTGCGTCAGGCCCAGCCCGAACGCGCTGAGCGTCATGAACTGATTCATCCCCACGACGCCCGGGCCGTTGAGCAGCGGGTAGATCGTCGGGTCGGCCGTCCTCCGGAGCATCCCGTGGAGGCCGACGATGTGCATCAGGAAGAACGTGCCGTTGAACGTCAAGAACGTCAGCGCGAAGTGGACCTTGCCCAGCCGCTCGTCCATCATCCGGCCGAACATCTTGGGGAACCAGTAGTAGATCGCCGCGAAGATCGCGAACGTGCTGCCGCCGAAGAGGACGTAATGGATGTGGGCGACGATGAAATAGGTGTCGTGGACGTGCATGTCGACCGGCGTGGCCGCGAGAAAGATCCCCGACAGCCCGCCGATGATGAACATCGAGACGAACCCCATCGCGTTGAGCATCGCCGAGGTGAACTGGATCCTCCCGCCCCACATCGTCCCCAGCCAGTTGAACACCTTGATGGCCGAGGGCAGGGCGATCAGCATCGTCGAGAGCATGAACGTCGCCCCGAGCGCGGGGTTCATGCCCGACTGGAACATGTGGTGGCCCCAGACGATGAACCCCAGCCCGGCGATGGCCCCGATCGCGATCACCATCGGCTTGTAGCCGAACAGCGGCTTCCGCGAGAAGGTCGAGATGATGTCGGACATCATCCCCATCGCCGGCAGGATCATGATGTAGACGGCCGGGTGCGAGTAGAACCAGAACAGGTGCTGCCAGAGCAGCGGCTGGCCGCCGCCGATGGCCGCCGGGCCGTTGGCGACCGACAGCCCGGCCGGGGTGAAGAAGTTGGTCCCCGCCGTCCGGTCGAGCAGTTGCATGACCAGCGCCGAGGTCAGGACCGGCAGGGCGAACGCCTGGAGGATCGAGGTGATGAACATCCCCCAGACGGTCATCGGCAGCCGGAACATCTTCATCCCGGGAGCCCGGAGCATCAGGATCGTCGTCAGGTAGTTGATCGATCCCAGGAGCGACGAGACGCCCGCGAACAGCACGCCGATCAGCCACCAGGTCTGCCCGTTGAACGACCCGGGGGTCGACCAGGGGGAGTTGGCCAGCGTCGGGTAGCTCGTCCACCCGGCCTCGGCCGTCCCCCCTTCGACGATGAACGAGTTCAGCATCGCCACGAAGGCGAAGGGCATGCACCAGTAGGAGATCATGTTGAGCCGGGGGAACGCCATGTCGCGGGCCCCGATCATCAGCGGGATCGTGAAGTTGCCGAAGGCCCCGGCCAGGATCGGGATGACCACGAGGAAGATCATCACCGACCCGTGCATCGTGAACAGCTTGTTGTAGAACTCCGGCGGCATCCGGTAGCCCTGCGAGGACCAGAGCGCCTTGCTGAGCACCGGCATCGGCGACCAGGGCCAGGCGAGCTGCCAGCGGATCGCCATGGCCATCAGGCCGCCGACCACGAAGAAGATCAGGCCGGAGAACAGGAACTGGATCGCGATGATCTTGTGGTCGGTCGAGAAGACGTAGCGGAACAGCGGGTTCCAGGGCCGGGGGTGGATGTGGTCGTGCCCATGCCCGTGATGAGCGGCCTCGGTGCCCGATGTGTGGCCGGCGTCGGCGTGTTCGTGGCTCATCGTCGGCTCATTTCCCCTCGGGGGCGTCGGCCACGGCGACCTGATCGCGGGCCTGCTCTCGGGCGGTCGTCTTCATCCAGTCGTCGAACTCGGCCTGGGTCTCGTGGACGAACACGTTCCCGCGCATCTTGTAGTGGCCCCACCCGCAAAGCTCGGCGCAGGCCAGGTCGTAATGCCCCGCCTGGTCGGCGTCGAACCAGACCGGGATCTTCAGGCCGGGGACCGCGTCCTGCTTGACCCGGAGCTGCGGCAGGAAGAACGAGTGCAGCACGTCCTTGGCCTGGAGGTGGATCAGCGTCTTCTGGCCCTTGACGAAGTGCAGGTCGTTGACCGTGTAGACGTCGTCGGCCGTCCGGAGCTTCTTGTCGGGGCCTGGGTAGCGGATGACCCACTGGAATTGCCGGCCCGTCACCTCGGCCAGGGGCGCGACGTTGGGCTGAGAACTCTTGAACTTGACGCTCGCCCAGGTCCCGAACTGGTAGACCGTGATGAACACCAGCGCGATGGCCGGGATGATCGTCCAGATCAGCTCGAGCCGCTGGCTCCCGTGGAAGTAGACCGCGACCCGGCCGGGGGCGTCGGCGAACTTCCAGGCCGCCCAGGCCAGGGCGACCTGGGTGCCGATGAACACGACGCCGGTGATCCAGAGGATGATGACGTAGAGTGCGTCGATCTCCTTGCCGATCGACGAGGCCGAGTGGAGGTGGCTGACCTTCGGGTCGGGCCCCGCCGGGAGCCACCATTCGGGGTCGAACGGGGCGTAGGCGAAGCACGCCACGCAGGCGAGCCCGACCACACCGAAGAAGACGCTCCAGTATCGCACGATTGACTCCCTCGCCGGGCCGGCTTCGCTCTCGGAAGCGGCCCGACCTCGCTGATTGTCGCCTCGATCAACGCGACGAGGCCACGGAATGCGGTTTCGACGGGCTCGGCAGGGCCTCGGGCAGCAGGCCGGGGTCGAGCGGCAGGGCCAGCACGAAATTGACGACGTCCCAGATCTGATCGTCGGACAGGAGGCCGGCGTGGGCGGGCATCTTGGCGCCGTTGATCCCCTTGCTGATCCGCCAGTAGAGGTCGATCGGCCGCCGGCCTCCCTTGTAGGTCCCGTCGACCAGGTTCGCCGGCCTGAGCGGGTCGCCCCACTCGTCGAGCGACTTCGACCAGAGGTCCATCTTGGAGATGAGGAACGCGCGGAAGTCGGGGTCGTCGAGGTCGGGCAGGAGGGTCCGGGCCGCCTGGGCGACGGCCGAAGGGTCGGCCGTGAGCTTCTCGGCGAACTCCTTCACGGGGACCTCGGCCATCAGGCCGTGTTCCTTGCGGAGCTGGGCGACGACCGGCGGGTTGTCTTGCAGGAATTTGGCCAGGCCGTCCGGGTCCGATTTCGCCTGGGGAGCCCCGTGCGAGCCGGCGGCGGCCCTGTCCTTCTCGGCCCGATAGGCGCGGTCGATCGCCTGATCGAGCGGCCATCGGCGGAAGACGACGTCGTTGACGATGCTCGGCTCGACGAACGCCCCGCCGTTCCCCTTGCCCGAGGCGCCGTGGCAGCCGGCGCATTCGAGCTTCGGCCCCGTCGTGTTCACCCCCAGATAGAAGTCCCGCCCGCGCCGGATGCTCTCCGGGGACGACTCGACCCGGCGGCTCGACGGGTTGACGACCTGGGTCTCGGCGTCCTTCCAGGACGACGCGACCTTCTCGATCATCTCCTTGATGATGTCCTCGCCCAGGGCACTCTCGGCGTCGTTGTCGTCGGCGTTCATCGCCTCGTCGATCAGGTAACGCTCGGTCTCGCCCCTCATGGAGAGGAAGGTCATGTAGTCGATGACCTGCTCGATCTCGGAGGCGTTGAGGTTGGCCTCGAAGCCGGGCATCGAGGTCCCGTGCAGGCCATAGCGGACGGTCTTGCGGAGGTCGTCGCGGGAGGGCTTGGCGTTGACCGGGTTGGTCGAGGTGAACTTGTAGATTCCCGGCCGGTAGTCGCGAGGCCGGGGGAAGAGGAACTCGGAAGTCGGCCCGTCGCCGGCGCCGGTGACGCCGTGACAGTGCAGGCAATGCCGCCGGTAGAGGGCGTATCCCCCCTCGATCGGGGCCTTCTCGCCGGTCTTCGGGTCGAGCTCGAGGACGGGCTCGCGCTTGTCGCCGACCCGGACGTGGTCGGCGAGATAAAGCCCGTCGTCGCGGAGGCCGGATTCGGCGGGGACCTTCATCTTGCGGGCTTCGTCGCCGAAGTTCGCGGCGAGCGCCCGGCGGATGGCATCCTGGAGCTTCGGCTTGTCGGCGAGGTCCCGGGCCATCCGCTCGTGGTCGCGGTAGAGGATCGGGCCGGCATACTGGGCGTCGTCGCAACCGGCCAGGGCGAGCGTACCGACGAGCAAGGCGAGACGAAAACGCGACGTCACGCGTCCAATCCTCCAACGCGGGCGGGAAGGCGAAGGCTCGGCGAATCCCGATCTCCAGACCAATCGGCCGGAGACGGGACGGGCGGCGAGGCGCGAGCGGGGTTTCGATCCGACCAGCGGGATGACCCCGGTCGCCAAAAGGGCGGAACGACCACGATCCGTGGGGCGGGAGGTCTGATTTTGACGATCCCGGCGGCCCGCGTCAAGCCGGTCTCCAAACCTCTCCGAGGAGTATGGTAGCGGTCCGAGGGGGTCGCTACAAGGGTCCCCGCCATTTCGTCCGTTTCGGCCGTTACGAAAATATCGACCGGTACGGCGGCCCGGTTTCGGCCGCCGAGGGCTGAATTCGCGCCGGACGTCGCCCGATATCATGGGTGTGACACCATCCACCCGCCAGAAACCGGACGCTCCACGCCGGCCGCGATCGCGCTACGGCTACGACCACCACTGGTGGGGCGAGGCCGCGCCGGTCGCCCCCTCGGATCATTCCTACTGGTCGACGACCCGCAAACCCTTGCCCGGCCTGGCCTTCATCCTGCCGCTTCTGGTCGCCTACGAGGCCGGGGTGATCTGGCTGGGCGGACCGTCCGCCGACGCCCTCCGGGCCGGGGCCGACGCCTGGGTCCGGCAGGGGCTCGCCGCGCTCGGCATGACCGACCGCTGGCTCCTGCCGATCGGCCTGGTCTCCGGCCTGCTCGGCTGGCAGGCGCTCGACCGGCGCGACTGGCGTTTCCACCCGGCGATCCTCTGGGGGATGGCGGTCGAGAGCCTGGTCCTGGCCGTGGCCCTGGTCGGCCTGAGCAAGCTGGTCGACCTCGGATTCTCCCGGCTCGAAGGCCCCGGCCTGCTGGCGACCCCCCGGCCGTCGATCGCGCCCGTCGTGGGGTTCCTGGGGGCGGGGCTCTACGAGGAAGCCCTCTTCCGATTGGCGCTGATCCCGTTGCTGTTCCGGGGATTGCGGCTGGTCCTGCTCCCTCCGCTGGTCGCCTGCACGCTGGCGGTGACGGTCTCGTCGCTGGTCTTCTCGCTGGCCCACCACGCGGGCGCGCCGGGAGAGGCGTTCACCTGGTTCGCCTTCGTGTTCCGGTGGTTGGCGGGGATCTTCTTCGCCTGGGTGTTCGTCGTCAGGGGGTTTGGCGTGGCGGTTGGCACGCACACTGCATACGATCTCCTGGTCGGCTGGCTCGACTGGCATTTCTGACCGAACCCCGCGGAGCCGGGCACCTTGCGGATCATCCAGCTTTCCGACGTCCACGTCTGGCGCTACTCGTACAACCCGTTCCACCTGTTCAACAAGCGGGTCCTGGGGACGGCGAGCCTGCTCGCCGGCCGGGCCGCGAAGTTCCGGCTGGAGCGGTTGCAGTCGGTCGTGGAGCGGGTCAAGGACCTGGCGGCCGACCATATCCTGATCACCGGCGACCTGACCACGACCGCCCTGAAGGCCGAGTTCGAGGACGCCCGCGAGGCCCTCGCAGACCTCCTGGCCGACCCCTCGCGGGCGACCGTCATCCCCGGCAATCACGACCGGTACACCGACGGCTCGGTCCGCTACCGGCAATTTGAAGCCTACTTCGGCGAGTTCGCCCCGTCCGAGAAGTTCCCCTGGCTCCGCTACCTCGACCCCGAGACGGCAATCCTTGGCCTCGACCCGACCCGCGCCCACATCTCGGCCCGGGGCAAGCTCCCCGCGGACCAGTTGGCGATGGCCCGGGACATGCTGGCCGGGCAGGAGACTCGACCCCGTCGCCTGCTCGTGGCCTGTCATTACCCGCTGGTGTCGCCCGCCTCCTACGCCTCCGAGCTGGCCCACAAGCGGATGACGAACGCCGCCGAGGTCGCCGACTGGCTGACCACGGTCGGCCCGCACCTGTTCTGCTGCGGTCACGTCCATGCCGCCTGGTCGTTCGTCCCGCCCGGCCTGGAGAACCAGCTCTGCCTGAACTCCGGGGCCCCGCTGCTCCGCGACCCGACCGGGCTCCGCCCGCCCGGGTTCCTGGAGATCGAACTGCACGACCGCGACGTCTCGGTCCTCCACCACGCCTGGATCGGCGACGCCTGGGAGGTCCGGCCGCTCCACCAGGACCCGGCCTTCTTCCCGGCCTCGGATCGGGCGACGTCGATGGCCTGAGACCGGCCCAAGCCCGGCCGGGGTTGCGTTCCGGCGCGGGAGGTCGAATACTCGGGCGCTCGCGGGGATCGGACGACCCGCGGCCTTGGCTTTCCTCTTCCCGGGAGCTTCGACGATGTTCGGTCGGCACGCGGCGGCTTTGGTGTTGGCTTTGCCTTTCTGGATCGCCCCCTCGACCCTGGCCCAGCAGCCCGCCGGGCCGATCCCGCACGCCCAGGACCGGCCGCCGGGCCCGGCGCTCTCGCCCGAGGAGGCCATCCGGAAGATGACCGTGCCTCCCGGGTTCTCGGTCGAGCTGGTCGCGAGCGAGCCCGACATCGTCAACCCGGTCGCCATGACCTTCGACGAACGCGGGCGCGTCTGGATCACCGAGAGCCTGGAGTACCCCCGCCACTCGCCCGGCCCGGGCCGAGACCGGGTCAAGGTGCTCGAAGACACCGACGGCGACGGCAAGGCCGACAAATTCACCGTCTTCGCCGACGGGCTGAACATCCCCTCGGGGATCGCCGTCGGGGCGGGCGGCGTCTGGGTCGCGAATGCCCCGGACATCCTGTTCCTCAAGGACACCGACGGCGATGGCAAGGCGGACAGCCGCGAGGTCGTCGTCACCGGGTTCGGCCGGTTCGACACGCACGAGCTTCCCAACTCGCTGACCTGGGGCCCCGATGGATACCTCTACGGCTGGAACGGGGTCTTCAACCCGGCGAAGATCGACTATCGGGGCAAGCGATACGAGTTCACCTGCGCCGTCTTCCGGATCGACCCCAGGACCCGCGACTTCGAGGTCTTCTGCGAGGGGACGAGCAACCCCTGGGGCATCGCCTGGGACAAGGAGGGCTCGGCCTTCGCCAGCGCCTGCGTGATCGACCACCTCTGGCACCTGACCGAGACAGGCTATTACCACCGCCAGGGCGGCCCCTACCCGCCGTTCACCTGGAAGCTCGAATCGATCGTCGACCACAAGCACCAGAAGGCCGCCTACTGCGGGATCACCTACTTCGACAGCGACGCCTACCCGTCGAAGTATCGAGAGTGCCTGTTCATGGGCAACATCCACGGCAACAGCATCAACGTCGACCGCCTGGAGCGGCAGGGGGCGACCTACGAGGCCAAGGCCGAGCCCGACTTCCTCTCGGCCAACGACGCGTGGTTCATGCCCGTGGTCCAGAAGGTCGGCCCCGACGGCTCGCTCTACGTCCTCGACTGGTACGACCGCTACCACTGCTACCAGGACGCCAACCGCGATCCCAACGGCATCGACCGGCTCAAGGGCCGCCTCTACCGGGTCCGCTATCGGGATACCCCGAGGGCGCCGAAGTTCGACCTCGCCAGAGAGCCCGACGATCGCCTGATCGTCCGGCTGGGTAGCCCGAACATCTACTTTCGAGAGACCGCGCAGCGTCTCCTTCGCGAGCGTGACGACCCGCATTCGCGCCCGAAGCTCCAGGCGATGGTGCTCGACCACGCCGTCTCGGAGGTCTCCCGGAATCATGCCCTCTGGTCCCTGATCGGCACCGGCCATCTCGACGTCGGCTTCCACGAGCGGCTGCTCGACGACGATCGCCCGACGCTCCGGGCCTGGGCGGTCCGGGCGGCGGGGAACTTCCGCAAGGTCGACCCGGTCGTCCGGGCGCTGGTCCTCTCGCTGGCCGATGATCGGTCGATCGACGTCAAGGTCCAGGTCGCCATCGCGTCCCGGAAGCTCGTCGGGATCGACCCGATGCCGACGCTGGTCGGCGTCGTCTCCCAGGGCGAGGTGGACACGACGCTCCTGGCGATCGCCTGGCAGAACCTGCAACCGCTGTTCGACGAACGGGGGGACGAATTCGCCCGGCTCGTCGCCGCCGCCGACCTGGAGAAGTCGCCCGGCCTGACGGCGCTGCTCCCCCGGGCCGTCGATCGGCTCCTGGGCGGGGCGAACCCTCAGCCCGAGGCCGCCGTCTCGCTCCTCTCGAAGCTCCTGACGGGTCCGCTCAAGGGCGAGGTCTTGAAGGCCGCCGAGAGTTCCCTCCAGATCCTGGCGGAGCGGCTCCGGGGTGGCGTGCTCGCCGGAGAGCAAGGCAAGACGCTTCGCGGGTCGCTGACCACGGCCCTCGGGCCGATCCTCTCCGGCGACCCCGGCTCGCCACTCTACTTCGACTCGGCCCTCGTGGCGGCCTCCTGGAGAAACCCGGATGCGCTCCGGGCGATCCGCGAGGCGCTGACCTCGGCGAAGAACCCGGAAAGCCGCCGGCTCCAGGCGCTCGACGCCCTGATCGGCCAGGGCGACGCGTCGAGCCTCGCCGCGGTCGGCCCGATCCTGGTCGACAAAGGCGGCTCGGTCGGGTTCCGGGGCGACCTGATCTCGGCGCTGGGCAAGCTCGACAGCCCGACCGTCGCCGACGTCGCGCTCGGCGTCTATCCCGACCTCGAGCCCGAACTTCGCCCGAAGGTCGTCGAGCTTCTGACGCAGCGGCCCGGCTGGACCGGGGCGCTGCTTGATGCCGTCGCCCGCAAGGCGATCCCGGAATCGGCCTTGAACCTGAACCAGGTCCGTAAGCTCGCCGCGAGCAAGGACAAGGCCCTGGCCGACCGGGTCCGCGCGATCTGGGGGATCGTCCGCGAGACGCGCAACCCCGCCCGCGAGGAGGTCATCGGCCGGATGAAAGGGATGCTCCAGGACGCCCACGGCGACCCGACCGCCGGCGCCGTCGTCTTCCGGAACGTCTGCGGCCAGTGTCACAAGATCTACGGCGAGGGGCAGGAGGTCGGGCCCGAGATCACCCTCAACGGCCGGGCGTCCTACGAGCAGTTGCTCTCCAACGTCTTCGACCCCAGCCTCGTCATCGGCCCCGCCTACCAGGCGACCACCGTGGTGACCTCCGACGGCCGGGTCCTCACCGGGCTCCTCGTCGAGGACAGCCCCGAGAGGGTCGTCCTCAAGCTCCAGGGGGGGAAGCTGGAGGCCGTCGCCCGGAAAGACGTGGAGGAGTCGAAGCTCAGCCCGCTCTCGCTGATGCCCGAAGGCCTCGAAGCCCAGGTCAGCCCGAAGGAGCTGGCCGACCTGTTCGCCTACATCACCCTCGACAAGCCCCCCACAGACCCCGCCGCCCGGTCGCTCCCCGGCACGCCGGCCGGCATCCGGAAGTGATCTTCCGGGAAGAAGCGTGATAACCGGCCCGAGATCTCGCGATAGTAATCCCGGCCGCCCGAATCGTTTCGGGCGGCCGGGTCGATTCTGGGTCGTGGGTTCGAATTGAAAAACGGCCGCAGTCGTATTCGTAGGGTGGGTCGAGCCTCGGGCGAGCCCCACCATCATGGCGTGGTGGGGCTCGCCCGAGGCTCGACCCACCCTACGATTCGGTTTGAATGGGAAAGATCGCGGACCCTCGTGCACTCAGGCCATGACCTCGGGCTTGATCCGGACGAGTGCCCGCTCGACGTCGTTGATGGTCGCGTCCAGGGTCGAGGTCCCGGCGGTCAGGCCGACGGTCTCGTAGCCGTCGAACCATTTGGGTTCGAGTTCGGAAGCGTCCTGGACGTGGAACGCTGGGATATCCCGCTCCCGGCAGAGGGCGACCAGTTCCTTCGTGTTGTTCGAGTTCCGGCCGCCGACGACGACCATGGCTTCGACTTTCTCGATCAGGCGTTCGAGAGCCCGCTGGTGGTCCTTGGTCGGCAGGCAGACGGTGTCCATGAAGCGGATCTCGGCGCCCGGGTTGCGCTCCTCGATCGCCCGCCGGACGTCCCTCACCAGCCGCTCGGGGGCGGTCGTCTGGCAGAGGATGCCCAGCCGGGTGTGGGGGTAGGCGATGACGTCGTCGGCGGACTCGATCACGTCGACGCTCGGCAGGTCCTCGGCGATCCCCCGGACCTCGACGTGCCCCTTCCGGCCGATGATCAGGACGTGATACCCGGCGTCTCGGAGCGTGATCGCCGCCCGGTGGGCCCGCTCGACAAGCGGGCAAGTCGTGTCGATCAGCGTCTTGCCCGCCCGCTCCAGACGCCCCCGCTCGGCGTCGCTGACCCCGTGCGCCGTGATCAGGACGACCGGGGTCTCGGTCAGGACCTGACGCGAAGCCTCGCCCGAGTTCTTGAACCCCCGGCGCTCCAACTGGTGCAGCACGATCGGGTTGTGGACCAGCTCGCCGTGGACCGTCACCTCCGCCGGCCGCTCCACCCCGTTCATGATCGCCAGCGCGTCGCGGACCCCGAAGCAGAGCCCCAGCACCTCCGACCGAATCACTCGCATGATCGACATCCCTTCAAGTTTGACGGTCGCGAAGCCTGGGAAGCTTTGTTCCGTAAAGCCAACTCGCGCGGGAAAACTCCGCGTATCTTACCCGATCGGGTGTCAGGCGGGGGAGAGGCCATCGGCCAGAGTCGGAGAAGAGGCATCGCCGGACCGGGCGGCGGCGAGGGCGTCGGCGACGACGTTTTCGAGGACGGTGATGTAGCCGAGGAACCGTCGACGGCCGTCGTCGGTGAGCCGGCAGAGGGTCTGCGGGCGGTTCTTGTGGAATCCCTTCCAGACCTCGACCAGGCCCGCCTCGTGGAGCACCTGGAGGTGCCGGCTGAGGTTGCCGTCGGTCAGCGAGCAGAGTTCCTTCAAGTCGTTGAACAACAACCCCTTGGGATGGGCGACCAGCGACGTGAGGATGCCCAGGCGGGCCTTCTCGTGGATGATCCGTTCGAGCCCATCGTACGCGAATCGGCCGCCGTCGGCGGGTGTCTTAGTCGTGGCCATGATGCCATTCCTGGGTCCGATAGAAGATGGCGGCGGCGAGCAACTGGCCCCCTCCGAAGGGAATCCCCATCGCCCAAGGAGACAGGGCCCAATCCCCCTGCGCCAGCGCCAGGCAGGCCAGGCCGGCGATCAGGTAATACAGTGCGACCCCGAAGATCGCCCTCGGCAGGAGCCGGCGCGACGCGAATACCCCCAGTCCGAACAAGATCGACCAGAGACCCGGGAGCATCCAGAGGACCGACTCCGCGCCCCGGACGAGCACCATCGTCGTCAGACCGCCCGCCACCACGCACGGGAGGAACTGCTCGACGACCATCCATGTGTGTTCGCGGGCCCAACCGGGCGAGTGGCGAGATCGGAAGGCCATCTCCCAGCCCGTCGCCCCGATGCCCAGCGCGGCGGCGCCGATCCAGAGGGTCAGGTATGACTTCAGATCCTGGGTCGGTTCGGGAATCCAGATCGCCTGGGCGAGCGCCGCGGCCCAGGCCAGGACCCCCGAGAACGCCACCGTCGCCGATCGGAAGCCCCGGAAGACCTCCGTCCGCGCCATCTGCTGGCGGATCTCGGCGATCTGGCTCAATGCCTCGCGAAGCTCCATCGCCGTCCGCCCTCGCGCAACAACTTGCGTCCGCCCCGCTCCGGAAGTCGGGCCAGCTCGCTTTGTATGGTAAAGTCCGCCGTTGGTCGCGTCAAGGCTCCGGCGAGGGTGTTTCGCCAATCCGGCTTACGCTTGAAAAGGGGACGGGCGAGGCGGGCACCCCCATGACGGAGGTGACGGCCTCGCCCGTCGGATCGGACGACGGACCCGGCACAGGTCAGCGCAACCCGAGGCGGAAGCCGATGATATGCTGGATCATCATCAGGAACAGGGCCGAGCCGGCCAGGGAGACGATCAACTGTGAGAGGTTGCTCCGGACCAGCCGGCAGCGGTCGGTCCCCACCGAGACGACTCCGCTGTTCAGGGTGATCAGCGAACCGACCACCAGGAGACTCAGGATCGTGGCCACGGTCAGGATATCTTTGATGGAGAGCAGGTAGCTCATGACGAGAACTCCTCCTCGACTCGATCTGCCATCGAGACCCGATGGCTTCGGTTGATGAAAATGCAAACTGGAGGCCAATCCCGACCAAAAACTAGGTCGCAGTCTTCAGGCCGGCCGATCGGACCGGTCGAAAAGAGCGACCGCGCGTCAAGATCGCTCCAATTTACCACGCGTTTTCAAAATACATAATATGGGAAAGAAAAATGGAATAAATGGGTTTTGGTAAAGGCTAGATTTCATTCGATTTGATCGGTCTTGATCGTCCTGTCGTGCGGCAGCCCGAAGAGACGCCGAGCATTCGCGGTCGTTGCGGCTGCCAGTTCCGGCAGCGAGACGCCACGGATCTCGGCCAATCTGGCGGCCGTGATGGCGACCCTGGCCGGCTCGTTGTCGCGCCCTCGGTGGGGATGGGGGCTGAGATAGGGGGAGTCGGTCTCGACGAGCAGGCGGTCGATGGGGACGCGGGCGGCCGCCTCTCGGAGCGGGTCGAGGGCCTTGTTGGCGAAGGTCAGCATCCCGGCGAACGAGACGTGTAAGCCAAGGGCCAGGAGTTCCTCGGCCTCGGCCCACGAGCCGGTGAACGAGTGCAGGACGCCCCGGACGGGCCGGCCGAGGCGGGCGAGCTGGTCGACGATGTCTCGATGGCATTCGCGGCTGTGGATGATGACCGGGCGGTCCAGCTCGCGGGCGAGTTCCAGGTGGCGGCCGAAGTAGTCCCGCTGGACCTCGAACGGGGCGCGGTCCCAATGGCGATCGAGCCCGGTCTCGCCGAGGGCGACGACCTCGGGCGAGCCGGCCAGGGCCCGGACCCGGTCCCAGTCGCCCGGCCCGGCCTGGGCCGACTCATTGGGATGGATGCCGACCGAGGCGAAGACGCCGGGGTGCTCGCGGGCCATCGCCAGGACCGAGGCGCTGTCCTCGGCCGTGGTCGCGACCGCGACGATCTGGGCGACCCCCTCCCCGGCGGCCGATCGCAAGACCTCGCCCAGCCGGTCTTTGAGGCGGCGGTCGTCGAGGTGGGCGTGGGTGTCGATGAGAGGAGGCGGGTCGATCATCGGTCTTCCGCCCCTTCGGTCCCCGGGCCCGGCGGGTCGAAGTAGCCGACCAGCTCCAGGCGGTAGCCCGTGACCCGGAACCCCTTGCTCGCCAGCCTCGGGCCGAGTTCCGGGTCGATCTTGGCGATCAGGTCGGGGTCGAACGAGGTCGGCACGTCCTCCACGGCCCCCGACCGGAGGCAGCGGAGGTGATAGTGGTGGTCGCTCCGGGCGTCGTACCGGGCCGACCCGTTGGCGGCGACGAGCCTGGCCGCCAGGCCGCTGTCGACCAGGGCCTCCAGGGCCTTGTAGACGGTGGCCAGGCTGATCGAGGGGATGGACTCCTTGACCCTCCGGTAGACGTCCTCGGCGGTCGGGTGATGATCGGCCCGGCAGAGGTGGTCGTAGACCGCCGCGCGCTGGCGGGTCAGCCGCCGGCCGGCCGCTTCGAGCGTCGCGCGGAGGTCAGGCCGGCCGTCCGGCCCGGGGTCGGTCGATCGATTCATGTCGCCCCACCCCTCTTGCTCGGCCCGAGGGCCCGTGAACTCGCCAAGTCCTGGGAGAGGGGATGGCCATCGGCCCATCCGGCTCCTCAACCATTGTTGGGTCGCTTGACAGTGGTGTCAACTCGCGGATAGAGTGGACGTTGGGGCCGTATACCAGGTACGGCAGGCGCGAACGTCGGGTCCGGGTGCGACGCGAGTCCGCTGGTCGAAACCTTTTTCGACGCGGGCTCGCCTTCAGGTCGTCCAGATTCGTGACGTGGCGGGACATCACCGGGGACGCGCCTGCCTCGCAGGTCGTCGTCTCCGCCAATGTTTCCCGGCCGTCGTGCATCTCGCCCGGTCTCGTTCCGCCTCGGAGGGGTCTCATGAGCGTCGATTTGGTCCGGATCGTCGACAGCATCCACCGCGACAAGAACATCCCCAAGGATGTCCTGTTCGAGGGGATCGAATCGGCCTTGACGACCGCAGCCAAGAAGCATTATCCCGACGCCGAGGAGATCCTGGTCACCATCGACCAGGAGAAGGGCACCATCAGCACGACGGCCGACGGCAAGGTCGTCATCCCCCCCGACTTCGGCCGGATCGCCGCCCAGACGGCCAAGCAGGTCATCATCCAGAAGATCCGCGAGGCCGAGCGGGACAGCGTCTTCGACGAGTTCGACACCCAGCGGGGCGAGCTGATCACCGGGACGGTCAAGCGGTTCGAGGGGGGCGCCGTCACGGTGGACCTCGGCAAGGAGCGGGACTCGCTCCTGCCCCGCTCCGAGCAGATCCCCGGCGAGAGCCACCACCCGGGCGAGCGCGTCCGGGCCGTGATCCTCGACGTCCGGAAGGTCGGCCAGCGGGTCAAGATCATCCTCAGCCGGACCCACCCCGACTTCGTCCGCCGCCTCTTCGAGCTGGAGATCCCCGAGATCGCCGACCAGATCATCTCGATCCGGGCCCTGGCGCGTGAGGCCGGGTATCGGTCGAAGGTCGCCGTGACCTCGATCGACGCCAAGGTCGACGCCGTCGGCGCCTGCGTCGGCGTCCGGGGGACCCGGATCAAGAACATCGTCGACGAGCTGGGCGGCGAGCGGATCGACATCGTCCGCTGGAACGAGTCGCTCCAGGTCCTCATCCCCAACGCCTTGCAGCCGGCCGAGATCGACGAGGTTATGCTCTGCCAGTTGCTCGGCCGGGCGATCGTCCTGGTCCGCGAGGACCAGCTCTCGCTCGCCATCGGCCGCCGGGGCCAGAACGTCCGGCTCGCCTCCAAGCTCGTGGGCTGGGACATCGAGATCATGACCAGCGAGGAGCTGGACGAGTTGATCGAGAAGGCCGTCGCCGCGTTCACCCGGATCGAGGGGGTCGACACCAACCTCGCCGAGAAGCTCGTCGAGCAGGGCATCCTCAGCTTCGACGACCTCTCGGTCATGGAGATCGACGACCTGGTGAACACGATCGAGGACCTGAACGAAGAGCTGGCCGTGGAGATCGTCGGCCGGGCCGAGGTCCTCGCCGAGGAGCAGGCCGACGAGATGCCCCGCCGGAAGGGGGCCCGCCCGCAGCCCTCGAATCCCCCGGCCGAGCCCGTCGCCGAGCTGCCCCCGGCCGAGTCGGGCGAGGCCCAGGAAGACCGATCCGACCGGCCCACGATGGACGATCTCTTCTCCGGAGGCCCGGCCGACGGGGACGGAGTGTCGGAAGAGTCGAGGTCCGACGCCGAGATCGCCGACGAGTCCGGGCCGGAGGACGGCGAGTTTCGAGACCTGGCCCTGGCGTCCGAACCCCTGACCGCCGACCGCGAAGTGACCAGCGCCCCCAGCGATGATGACCAGTCCGAGACCGAGAAGATCGTGACCGAGGCCGTCGAGGCGGGTGCCTCTCTGGCCGAGGTCGAGGCCAACCCCG
The DNA here is from genome assembly GCA_021777685.1 of Planctomycetota bacterium. Classification (GTDB taxonomy): domain Bacteria; phylum Planctomycetota; class Planctomycetia; order Isosphaerales; family Isosphaeraceae; genus Tundrisphaera. The sequence goes on from JAJYDH010000041.1 coordinate 20,263, forward strand.
CCGGGGAAGGAACCCACGTCCCGCCCCCGCCACCCACCGAACCTTTCTCGACCGATGAGGCCGAGGAGCGAGAGATGGATATGCGTCAACCATGAGGCCCGCCCAGGGCCTGAACCCGCGGCCCGGCCGCGTCGCGCTCGCCGACTCACCCCCCTGACTCTCCCCTCGCCCCGGCCAGACTCGGGCGGCGGGCGAGGTAGGCGGCAACGGAGAACTGGCCTTGGCACGACCGGTCGGGAATGTTCAGAATACCGATCGGTCCGGCCCGGCCATCCTCGGCCGGCCGCCCATCCAGGAGGAGTCGCCGTTGTCCACGCGAGTCCACGAGTTGGCGAAAGAACTAGGGTTGAAGAGTCAGGAACTGCTCGACCGAATCCAGGGATGGGGGCTTGACGTCAAGCCCAGCATCTTCGCCGGCCTGGCCCAGGATCAAGTTGATCACATCAAGGGGCTGATGTCCGGTCCCGCCGAGCCGGCCGCCGGACCGGCCTCCCAACCGCCGGCGCGTCCTAGTCCCACTCCCTCGGAGACGCCCGCCATCAGCCCCACAGCCCCCGTGGCGAAGAGGCCCGTGCCGCCCGCTCCGGCGGCCGAACCGGCCCCGCCGACCGTCGCCCCGGCCGCCGAGCC
>JAJYDH010000042.1 GCA_021777685.1 Planctomycetota bacterium
CAGCGACCCTCACCCCGGCCCTCTCCCAGAGGGAGAGGGAGGCAGACAACTTCGCTCGGCACCCCTCCTCAATTCATCTCCGGTTCCAGCGGCCCGGCCAGCTCGTTGAGGTAGAACAGCCGGCCGGGGAGCGTGGGCATGAACGAGCTGGGGACCCAGGGGTCGGGGCCGTAGCGGAGGGTCATCCAGAGGCTGGCCCCTTGCCACTGCATGCCCCGGCCGAGGATGCCGTCGGCGCCGCCGATGATCCGGTCGGCCTGGAGGAACAGGCCGGGGCCGATCGTGTTGGCGAAGGCCGGCACCAGGGTCGTCCGGCTCTTGAAGCTGGTCAGGGCGTTCTGCTCGATGGTGAGCGGGTGGAGCTTCGCGCCCAGCCGGTGCGTCTGGGCCTTCCACGCGGCGAGGTCAGCGTATTCGGCGGCGAAGTGGGGCTCCCAAAACGCGATGTGGCAGACCCGGCCGATCCCGAAGATCACGACCAGCTCGGCCCCCCTGCCCTTCAGCTCGGCGATCCGCTCGGCGTAGTGCGGCAGGCGGTCGGGCGTGGCGAACCACCGGCGGTCGGCCGGCACGGTCAGCTCGCCCAGCGGACCGTAGAAGGCCCCCTCCATCGCCCGAGAGAACGCCCCCGGGTGATCGGCGGGGAGGGTCTTGCCGTCGCGGTCGCTCCACTCGTCCATGTTGAAGCCGTGAACGTGGTCGCACGAGACGTTCCACTCCTTGAGGAAGTAGACGGCCCAGCGGTACATCCCCATCGGCCCGACCGGCAGGATCAGCGCGGCCTCGCGGCCGACCTCGCGGGCCTGGCGGATCGCCCGGGCGATCTCGTGGCCGAGCATCACGTCGAAGTCCTCGACCGACCGGCAGGCGACCGGCTCGAACCGGGGGTGCCACCACGCCTGCCGCTCGCCGATCGAGACCGGAGGGTTCGAGCAGCACGCGTCGATCTTCTTCAGGTCCCAGCCCTTGGGGAGGAACCCCTCCATCATCGAGCCGTCGATGGTCGTCAGCAAATCCATGGTCGTGGTCGATCCTGGCGAAGGGGGTTGGTCCGGAAGGCCCTCCGTCACGCTGACGGATGGTGCAATCAGCCGATCTCGATGACCACCTTGCCCGTCAGCGTGCCGGCGCCGTGGATGGCGTTGTCTTCCAGGAACTTGTGGGCCTGGGCGGACTCGGCGATCGGGAAGGTCTTGCCGATCAGGGTCCTGAGCTTGCCGGCCTCGGCCCACTTCACCATGTCCTCGGCACAGCGGCGCTGCTCGTCGGGCGTGGCGTTGAACATCGCGAATCCCAGGATCGAGCAGTCGCGCGGGTAGAACGAGCCGAACGGGAGCGGCGGCTTCGCGGCCCGGCCGGCGATCACGACCATACGCCCTCGCTTGCGGAGCAAGGGGACGGAGACCTCCAGGTCGGGGTCGCGCCGGGTCTCGTACCAGACGTCGATCCCCTCGGGCGAGAACTCGCGGAGCGCGGCCGGGATGTCGTCGGTCTTGTAGTCCAGGGCAAGCTCGGCCCCGAGCGACCGGCAGAGCTCGATCTTCTCCGGGCTCCCGGCCGACGTGGCGACCCGGGCTCCGACGGCTTTGGCCATCTGGACGACCATCTGGCCGACGCCGCCGCTGCCGCCGGGAATGTAGACCGTCTCGCCCTCCTTGAGCTGGCCACGCTGGAACAGGCCGAGGTGCGCCGTGATCCCCACGAGCGCCTGGCCGGCGGCCTCGGCGTCGGGCTGGTTCGGCGGGGTCGGATACAGGAGATCCTCGTCGACCGCCGCGAATTCCGCCGTCGCTCCCTGGCGGCCGAGCAGCCCCTGGTTCGACCCCCAGACCCGGTCGCCCACCTTGAACCGGCCCGCGCCCGGCCCGAGGGCCTCGACGGTCCCGGCCAGGTCGGACCCGATGATGTAGGGGAACGCCATCGGCATCGCCACCATGCCCGAGCGGAGGTACAGGTCGATGGGGTTGATCGACGTCGCATGGACCCGGACCAGCACCTGGGCCGGGCCCGGCTTCGGCGTGGGGAGGTCGCCGACCTTGATGGCCTCGGGGGGGCCGGTCTGCTCGATGTAGGCGGCTTTCATGGTTCAAGACGTCCCTGGATGGAGTTCATCGGTTCCGATCGTCGGGTCAAACAAGCACCTGGATCTCATCCCCTTCGACGCGGATGGGATAGGTGTCGACCCGGACCTTCGACTTGGGGCTGTCGAGCCATCGGCCATCTTCCAGGCTGAAACGCCAGCCGTGCCAGGTGCACGTGACCGTCCCGTCCGCGACGATCCCGTCGCAGAGGGGCGCCCCCTGGTGCGGGCAATGGTCGTCGATCGCGAAATAGACGCCCCGGTCGCGGATCACCGCGATGATCCGGTCGTCGACCTCGAACGAACGTCCTTCCCCCTCGGGGATCTCGCCCACCCGGGCGACGGTCCGATACGTGCCTGACACCGCGAGCCTCCCGACGACCGATGATGGACCTGCCGACGATGATAACAAGCCCCGACGAAGACCGGCCCCCGTCAACGGAGGCCGCCGTGAAATTCGCCGAAATGCCGGGCCAGTTGCAGCGCGATGATGAGCGCACCGAGCCCCAGGACGGCCACGTGCCTCGTCCTCCGGAGGTCGAACCGGCCGACGCGGACCACGAGCAGGTAGGCCACCGCCAGGTTGAACATGCCCCAGAGGACGTTCACCGTCGACGAGGACAGCCCCTTCCCGGGCGGCGAGGCGAACGGGCTCTGGAACGCGTTGCCCGACATGCCGTTGACCAGGTGGGGGATCGTGTTCGCCAGGAACATGCCGCCGAAGAAGTACGCGACGTCGTGATACCATCGAGTCGTCGTTTCCATCAAACCCTCCATGAACAAGAAAAAGGCGGAGCGAGGTCCGGTCTCAGTTCGCGAGCCCTTCCAGGGCCTCCCACCGCTCGTAGCATGCGGCCAGCTCGCGTTCGGCCTCTTCGAGCCGGGCGGTGGCCCGGGCGATCTCGGCCCGGTCTCGCTGGTAGAAGCCGGGGCCGGCCATCTCCTCGTGGGATCGGGCCAGCTCGGCTTCGAGGGCCTCGATCCGCTTGGGGAGTTCGTCCAGCTCGCGCTTCTCCTTGAATCCGAGCTTCTTCGCCTTCTCGCGGGCGGGCGTCGTGGCGGTTGGCTTCGCCTCGGGGGCGGCCTTCGCCCGGGCCTCGGCCTCCATCTCGGAGCGTCGGAGCCAGTCGTCGTAGCCGCCGCCGGACTCGCGGACCCGGCCGTCGGGCTCGACCGAGAGGACGCTCGTCACCACGTTGTTGAGGAACGTCCGGTCGTGGCTGACGAGCAGGATGGTCCCCTGGTAGTCGATCAGGAGGCTTTCGAGGAGTTCGAGCGTCTCGACGTCGAGATCGTTGGTCGGCTCGTCGAGCACGAGGAGGTTCGATGGTTTCGTGAACAGCTTCGCCAGGAGCAGGCGGTTGCGCTCGCCGCCGGAGAGGAGCCGGACCAGCGTCCTCGACCGCTCGGGCGGGAACAGGAAGTCCTGCAAGTAGCCGATGATGTGCCGAGGCTGGCCGTTGATGACCACCTGGTCGTATTCGCTCACGTTCTGCTGGACGGTCTTCTCCTCGTCGAGCGCGGCGCGGAGCTGGTCGAAGTAGGCGATCTCCAGGTTGGTGCCGCGCCGGACCGAGCCCTCCGTCGGCTCCCGCTCGCCCAGGAGCAGGCGGAGCAGCGTCGTCTTGCCCGAGCCGTTGGGGCCGATCAGGCCGACCTTGTCGCCCCTCATGATCGCGATCGAGGCGTCGCGGACGATCGTCCGGTCGCCGTAGGAGAACCCGGCCTCCTTGGCCTCGATGACGAGCGACCCGGAGCGTTCGGCCTCCTGGGCGAGCATCCGGGCGTTGCCGGTCCGCTCGCGTCGGGCCCGGCGCTCCTCGCGCATCGCCTTGAGCGCCCGGACTCGCCCCTCGTTGCGGGTCCGGCGGGCCTGGATGCCCTTCCTGATCCAGACTTCCTCCTCGGCCAGACGCTTGTCGAAGAGCGCCGCCTGGCGCTCCTCGGCCGCGAGCGCGGCCTCCTTGCGCTCCAGGAACGTCGGATAGTCGCACGACCAGTCGAACAGGCGGCCCCGGTCGACCTCGACGATCCTCGTGGCCAGACGCGAGAGGAACGTCCGGTCGTGGGTGACGAAGACCAGCGTCCCGCCGAACCGGAGCAGATACTCTTCGAGCCAGCGGATCGACTCGATGTCCAGGTGGTTCGTCGGCTCGTCGAGCAGGAGGACGTCGGGCTCCAGCACGAGCGACTTCGCCAGCAGGACCCGGCGCTTCATCCCCGAGGAGAGCGACTCGAACGGCACGTCGGGGTCGAGCTTCATCCGCGAGAGGACCTTGTCGACGGCATGGTCGGGCACGGACTCGGCCCCCTCCAGGCCGGCGGCGACCTCATCGAAGACCGAGCCGCCCCGGCCCTGGGGGACCTCCTGAGGGAGCCGGGCGATCCGGACCCCTTGCGGGCGGATGACCTCGCCGTCGTCGGGCTTGAGGTCGCCCAGGAGCAGCCGCATCAGGGTCGACTTCCCCGCCCCGTTCCGGCCGACCAAGCCCACCCGCTCGCCGCGCTCGACCTGCCAGTCGACCCGGTCCAGGAGCGTGGGCCCGCCGAACGCCACGCTGACCCCTCGCATGCTCACCAAGGCCATGAACGCCCCTCGACCGGACTCCGACGCGGGGCCGCCTCCCGGTCGCCCGCTCACCCTTCGAACGACCCACTCTAACGTCTCGGGCCCTCGCCCGCCAATCGAGAACGCTGGCGAGGAGGCCCCCGGGCGAGTACCCTCGGAGCTTGAGAGACCGAGGGGAGATCCGACGATGTCGCGATTGGTCGAGTTCTATCGAGGCGTGGCCCCCGACACCGAGGGGCGGATGTTCGCCGACCTCTGGGCCTTCTCCGACGACGAGATGGAGTCGATTCACGACTTCATCCAGTGGATGTTCCCGCTCCGCGAGCCCAGCCGGTTCAACCCCGATGCGCCTCTGGTGACGGACGCCGACGTCGAGACGTTCCGGGCCGACCCGGCGATGAGGCAATCCCTCCGCCGCTCGTTCGAGAAGTTCCTGGCCTTCCTCGGCCTGGCCTTCGAGGGCGGGAAGGTGGTCGAAGGGCCCGATTTCGAGGCCAAGGGGGAGGTCTGGCGATATCCGAACCACAACTGGCTGAGGATCACCCGCGTCCTGGCGAGCACTCGGATGCTCGGCCTGGAGGACGAGGGCCTGGCCTTCTTCGAATTCCTCCGGCGGCTCCGGGACGGCGGCCGGTCGGGGATCGACCCGTCGACGTTCCGTTACTGGGAGGGCGCGGCGGGCCGGGGACGACCGTGAGGCGGCGGCCCTCCGGGCCCGATCGGCCGCGGCGATCTACGCGGGATCGGATCGAACCGGGCCGGCATGGTCGATGACCCCTCGTCCATCATCGAAACCTTGCCAAGAGGGCGGATGAAACCGAAGGCGACAGCCGCTCGAATTCCGCCCGCGGATCGGGGATGATGGGGCCGGGCGGCGTGGGAGCGACCTGGAGGCCCCTCGACACACGATCCCGCCGGGGCCGGGCGGAGATGGCCTCGAATTCATGACGAGTCGCGAATCCCGGGGCCTCGCCGCCTCATCCCGTTGACGATGCGCCCGGCCGTCGACCGGGCGATTTCTTCTTGATTGATGGTCAGGAAAGTCATGCACGCGGCGGGCTTCTCGTAGGGTGGGCACCGCCCACCACGCATCGACGAAAGGCCGGTGGGCGGTGCCTACCCTACAAAATCTCCCTCGCCCCGCGAGCGATCCCCGAGGAACCCGATCGGAGCCCGGACAACCATGCCGCGATCCCTCCACTTGGCGACCGTTAGACATTTACATTTCTTTGTCGTCCTTCTCGCCTGCGGGACCGGCGTCGCGGACGAGCCCGCTCCGATCCGATTCAACGCCGAATTCGAGGGAGGGTCGCTGGGCGCGGTCGAGCGGCTCGGAGAAGGGGCCTACCGATGCCGGGTGAAGGGCCAGCGGGACGAACGCGGGCGGAATCGGCAGGCGAGCTGGTACTTCTTCCGGATGGATGGCGTCCGGGGGCGGGACCTCTCGCTCACCCTCTCCGACTTCGTGGGGGAGTATAACAACAAGCCGGGAGCCTGCGCGATGGGCCCCGACATCGTCCCGGTCTTCAGCGAGGACGGCGAGCATTGGCGGGTCGTCCCCGAGGTGAAATGGGACGATGCCGCGAAGGAGGCGACGATCCGGCTCAGGCCCGCCGTCGACTCGATCTGGGTCGCCCACCAGACGCCCTATACCACGCGGCGGCTGACGAGCCTCCTGGAGCAGGTCGACCGATCCGACGACGCCCGGATTGAAATCGTCGGCAAGAGCGTCCGGGGGCGGGACCTGCACCTGATCACCGTGACCGACCCCGAGGTCCCCGATCGCGACAAGGTGACGGTCTGGCTCCAGGCCCGCCAGCACGCCTGGGAGTCGGGGACCTCGTTCGTCGAGGAGGGTGCGCTGCGGTTCATCACCTCGGACGACCCGGACGCCCGCTCGCTCCGACGCAAGGTGGTCTTCAAGTTCACGCCGATGGTCGACCCCGACGGCTGCGCCGGGGGCGAGGTCCGCTTCAACGCCAATGGCTACGACGTCAACCGTCACTGGGACGAGGTGGACCTGCGGCGGAAGCGGTTCCTGTCCCTGATGCCGGAGATCTGGTACGTCAAGAAGGCGATCTCCGCACAGGCTGATTCGGGTGGGAAGGTCCACCTGCTGGTCAACCTGCACAACACGGAGACGGCCGAGTACCTCCAGACGATGGCCGACGACGATCACTCCCGGAAAGTTGTCTCGACGCTGAGCGACCGCCTGATCCGGGAGGCCGGCTTCCGCCCGAGCCGGGGGCCGCTGTTCGGGGCCGCGAGGGACGGGACCGCGAACGTGCTCCACGCCGAGACGGGCATCCTCGTCGTGCTGATGGAGCTGCGGATCGCGAAGGACCCGGCGACGGGCCACTCGCCGACGACCGAGGATCGACTCCAATTCGGGGCGAAGCTCATCCGGATCATGGCGGAATCGATCCTGCCCTGAGCACCCGAGGCCGACGGCCGGCTCGAAGTGAAACCGTTCAAGCCGGCGTGAGCGTCCGTCACTCGCAGAACGAGAAGTCGTGGTGGAACGCGTGACGGCATTCCTCGCAGGAGCAACGGTGCAGCTTCGGGACGTGGGCCTTGCCGTCGATTCCGGCCGGCACGTCGGCCATCGGGCGCTCCGCCCTGCCGCCGACCACAACCCGGACGCTGCCGCATCGGGGGCAGGGCACGCCGAACTTTTCCATGAAGTGCTCCCATCGGAGGATCGGTCACTGAGTTGTCCTGGGCTCCGCCCAAGGATGCCCGCGCCAATCGCCATGTCAAGCCGGCCGGTCGACAGGCCCGCTCCGCGAGCGTCGTCGAGAAAACCTCGACTTTGACCTCGATTTCGCGAGAGCGATCTGCCCGCCGCACCCCGTCGATCGGCCCGATCCGCCCGGATCTTCATCGCGGAAGGACGGTTATCGCGGGTCCATCCCGGGCGACGACGGAGCCGCCTCGTCGGGATGGAGCCGATCGGCCACCTCATAGGAAGCGGGCGACGCCGGAGTTCCTCAGGGCGATCCCGGGTATCCGGCGTTCGCGGATCGCCCGACATGAGCCTTCATGACAAGTTGGCGGGAGTGCATGGGAATCGAACCCACCGGCGGCATGTCTCCATGCCGCCCGACGGTTTTGAAGACCGGGCCAGTCACCAGGCTGGATGCACTCCCGGGAGATCGCGGGCCGGGCGGCCATCCCGGGGCGACCGGGGAGGGGGCCGCTCTGTCCCGCGATTATAGGCCCGCCCTCGGCGACTTCCAGGCCCGGTTTCGACTTTCCGCATGGCGAGCGCGCCGCCGCGCGGGCGTCCCGGGCCGACCGCGATTCCCGGGCGGCCCGATGACGATCACGCGTCGATCCGGTCCCCCATCCCGCCGTAGACGAGCCCCTTCACCAGGTCCCTGGTGTAGAAGTCGTGCGGGAACCCCAGCTCGACGCGGCTCGACGCGTCCAGGCGGTCCAACTGCGACCGTTCGAGCTTCAGAGAGAGGCTGTCCAGGTTGTCCTGGAACTGCTCCAGCCGCCTGGCGCCGACGATCGGGATGACCGGGCCTGGCCGATGACGAAGCCAGGCCAGGGCGACCTGGGCCGGGGATCGGCCGACGTCTCGGGCGACCTTCTGGACCTCGGCGACGACCGCCTTCGTCCGCTCGTCGACCCGGCCGAAGTCCTTCATCATCTCGCTGTTCATCCGGGCATTGGCCTCGGCCTTGCCCTCGGCGTACTTGCCGGTGAGGACGCCCCCCGCCAGCGGCGACCAGGCGGTCACGCCCAGCCCCATCGACTCGGCCATCGGCAGGAGTTCCCGCTCGACCGTCCGCTCGATCAGGCTGTACTCGACCTGCAGGCCCACGAACGGCGTCCAGCCCTTCAACTCGGCCAGCGTGTTCGCCCGGGCGACCGCCCAGGCGGCCATGTCCGACACCCCGGCGTGGAGGATCTTGCCCTGGGTGACGAGGTCGTCGAACGCCCGCATCACCTCATCAAGGGGCGTGATCCTGTCCCAGATATGCAGCCAGTAGAGGTCGATGTAGTCGGTCTGGAGCCGCTTGAGGCTGGCCTCGACCGACCGCATCATGTTCTTACGCTGGTTGCCCCCGGCGTTGGGATCGGTGCCGGGCATGGCGTTGGTGTATTTCGTCGCCAGCACGGCCCGATCTCGGTCGCCCTTGAGGAACTCGCCGAGGAGCGACTCGCTGGTGCCGTTGGTGTAGACGTTGGCGGTGTCGATGAAGTTGCCGCCGGCCTCGAAGAAGGCGTCGAGGACCTTCCGGCTCTCGTCCTTCGACGAGCCCCAGCCCCACTCCTCGCCGAACGTCATCGTGCCGAGGCACAGCTCCGAGACCCGCAGGCCGGACCTGCCGAGCAGCCTGTAACGCATCGCGCGATCCTCCCATTTTGTGAAATCAGGACCCCGTCCGGTCAATGCGACCCGAAGCCGGGCATGACCAGCCCGAGGCCGCCGCTGGCCTCGACGTACTGGCCCGTCACCCAGCCCGCTTCGGGAGAGGCGAGCAGGGCCACGGCGTCGGCGATGTCCTCGACCTTGCCGACCCGTCCCAGGGCGGTCATCGACGCGAATGCCCGCCCGACGTCCGGGTTGTCGAGCATCCCGGCGTTCATGTCGGTCGCGGTCAGGCCGGGGGCGAGGGTGTTCACGGTGATCCCCCGGCCCCCGAGTTCGGCCGCCAGGGCGATGGTGAACGTGTCGATGGCCGCCTTGGTCATGCTGTACGCCGAGTACTGCGGCATCGGGCGGCGGGAGAGCCCCGAGGAGACGTTGACGACCCGGCCGCCGTCGCGGAGGCGGGGGATGGCATGCTGGGTGGTGAAGAATGGCCCCTTGACGTTGATGGCGAACACCCGGTCGAAGTCGGCCTCGGTGGCCGTGGCCGTCGGCCCGACCACGGCGATCCCGGCGTTGTTCACCAGGATGTCGAAGCCACGGTCGCCCCGCCGCCCGATCAGCTCGGCGTCGAGCGACTCGAAGAACCGGCCCAGTTGATCGACCGAGCCGACGTCGGCCTGGAGGGCGAACGCCTCGCCGCCCGCCGATCCGATCTCCCCGACGACGGCCTTCGCCGCGTCGGCGTTGCTTTGGTAGTTGACGCAGACCAGGGCGCCGTCCCGGGCCAACCGCAGGGCAATGGCCCGGCCGATGCCCCTGGACCCGCCCGTCACGACGGCGACCTTTCCCTTGAGGCTCATGACCGATCTCCTCGATACGGACGATCTCCGCCCCCGCCTCGACGATCGAGGCGGGCTGGACTCGGGAACGCGACCCGACGGCCAGGGACGTCACTCGCCGCCGTCATGGGGCCCGGCCAGCAGGCTCACGATACGGTCGAGCGAGGCCACCTCTCTCGGGGAGAGGCGCCGCAGCCGTCCCTCAAAGACGGCCCCGAGGGCCGCCCCACCTCGCCCGAGCGCCTCCCTGCCGGCGGGGGTCTGGACCAGGCGGAATTTCCGCAGATCGCCCGCCTCGGCCCGACGCTCCAGGAATCCCTTCGCCTCGAGTTGCTTGACGAGGTACGTCACCGTCGGCGGCGGCAGGTGCATCCCCCGGGCCAGCTCGGCCGGGAACGGATGCTCCTCGACCGACTCCAGCAGGAAGAACGCCTTGGCCGAGAGCCCCAGGGCCTCCAGCTCGGGCTCCGAGTCGTCCATCACCGACTGGATGAGTTGCCAGAGGTTGGCCAGGATGCCGCACGCATCCGGCCCTCCCTCGCCGCGTCTCGCCGACATAGTAGGCCCACCGGGTTCCGAAGTCAAATAGTTCAACGCTGGAATTGTACCACGCCTCCGGCGGCGTCCACAGGCCGGTCCCGCGACCGGCCTGCCCGTCCCCTCCCGCCGGGAGGTCGGCAGGCGTCCGGGAGACTCGGAGCCGACCCCCGCCGCTCGCCCGTCCCGGATGAGCTTCGAGCGCCGGACTTCGACGGGGCGTTCATTTCATTAAAAATGTGAGAATCGGCCGAATTCGCGTATCCCTGCCGTCGATTTCGTGGTAGGATCGGGTCGGTAGGTCTGACGACCGAGTAGCATCGCTGGCTCTTTCCGATCCGGTCCCTGCTCCGCTCCCTCGCCTTTCCCACCCCCTCGGACTCCACCCGGAGTCCCTTTCTTCTCGACCCTGAAAGTATCCCGCGGGTCGTTTCTCCCGTTCGTCCGGAGTCTGATCGTGGCCAAGAAGCTGTATGTGGGCAACCTGACCTACAACGTCAACGAGTCCGACCTGGAAGGGTTGTTCTCCCAGTTCGGGACCGTCCAGAGCGCGCAGATCATCGTTGATCGCGACACCAACCGTTCGAAGGGATTCGGGTTCGTCGAGATGGACACCGACGCCCAGGCCCAGGCCGCGATCCAGGGTCTGCACGACCAGGAGCACGACGGCCGTCGGCTGACGGTCAACGAGGCCAAGCCCCGCGAGCCCCGCTCGGGTGGCGGCGGCGGATACGGCGGCGGTGGTGGTGGCTACGGCGGCGGCCGGAGCGGGGGCGGTGGCGGCTACGGCGGCGGCGGCGGCCGTTATTGATCGGACCCGCGTCGCGGGACGACGGAAACATCGAAGGGGGGCTCGCTTGCGCGGGCCCTCCGGTTTGACGCTTTGACGAGCCCTCGGTCGGCCGTCCTCCAGGATGAACCTTCTTCAACCGATCGGGCGGCCTCCTGATGAATCCCAAGTCCTACCAGCCGCAGAATAACCCGTCCTCGAACCGGGTCCGCTGCCCGGTCTGCCACGAGGTCGTCTACTCGCGCGCCGGCATTCATCCCCAGTGCGCCGTCCGCCAGTCCGACCCGCCGAGGCCGAAGAGCAAGCCGCCGGAGGTCCCCGCCGAGGCCGAACCCCTCGACATCGAGGCCGTCCTCAAGGTGGCCTCGGCCGAGAAGCCGGCTGCCGGGGTATGACCCAGCAGGAGTCGTGCGCGGCCATCCCGATCCTCGGATAATAGTCCCTCGCCGCCGGCGCGGCCAGGAGGATCAGGGTCGTCTGCAGCCCGGCCGCCTCGTGGGTCCGTCGGATCAACTCGCGGCCGATCCCCCGTCGCTGGTGGGCCACGTCCACCGCCAGGTCGGACAGATACGTGCAGTAGGCGAAATCCGTGATCGCTCGCGAGACGCCGACGAGCCGCCCCTCGACACGGGCCGTCGCCAGCACGTCCGCGTTCCTGAGCATCGCGCGGATCGTCTCGGGCTCGTCGACCGGCCGGCGCGCGGCCAGGGTCGATCGTTCCAGGACGCCCAGGAACTCCTCGACTTCCAGCCCCGGCTCGATCCGATAGGCCACGTCCTCGCCCGTGTTCATCGCTCGTAAAGCTCCAGCGGCAGCCCGTCGGGGTCGGCGAAGAAGGTGAACCGCCGGCCCGTGTGCTCGTCGACCCGGATCGGCTCGACCGCCACCCCCCGGCCTCGGAGCTCATCGGCCGCCCCGTCGACGTCGTCCACCTCGAACGCCAGGTGCCGGAGCCCGCACGCCTCGGGGTAGCTCAAGCGAGCGGGAGGGTCGGGGAACGAGAACATCTCGATCTGCGAGCCGTCCGGCAGCCGGAGGTCCAGCTTATACGAGTCGCGATCGACCCGGTGCGCCTCGGAGATGATCTCAAGTCCCAGCGTCTCGACATAGAAGGCCCGCGAGGCCCGGTAATCCGAGCAGATGATGGCGACGTGGTGCGTCCGGAGCAGTTTCATGGACGGGTCCCGGTCGTTCGAGTGCGATCGACCCGACCTCCGCGAGTCCGGGCGAGGCGGAGGGCACCCCACCCTAGATCTCGGGCGGTTCGAGGGCTCAGTTGGCGGCGGCGGCCTTCTTCTTGGCGGCGGGGGCGATCTTCGAGGCGACGCCCTTCTCGTGGGTGACGGTGACGTTGATCCCCTTCCGGCCGGCGTCCTGGGCCTTGGCCAGGTTCTTGGAGACCTTCGCGAGGTCGATCTTGCTGGCGCCCTTCGGGGTCACCCACTCGGTCTCGTCGGTGACGGTGACGAGGACTTCCTTGTCGGTGCCCTTCTCGACGACGGTCACCTTCTTGGCGTCGCTGTCGACCTTGGTGATCACGCCGAGCAGCTCGTCGGCGAGCGCCGAGCCGACGACGACGGCCAGAGCCACGAACCCGGTGGTCAGGGTGAGCAGGAACTTTCGACGGTTCTTCATCGCAATTCGACTCCCCGAGGTGGTAAAAACACGATTCCCGAAATGGGGCCGGTCGACCGACCGGCCCGAGGGCCGTCCGGGACCAGCCTATTATGCCAGCCGGCCGCGCCGGAGATAGTAGGAAGATCCCGGGCGCGGCCCGTTCATCGAAAGAGCCTACAGATCGAGGCATGTTCCGCCCATCGCCTCGGAGAAATCGGGGGAAAGCAAACGGATGGCCTGCCAGCAATCGGACGCGGTCGAGGTCAAGCGGACCCGGGGCAAGGGCCGGGGTGTCTTCGCCCGCCGGACCCTCCGCAAGGGCGAGATGATCGAGCGAGTCCCGGTGATCGTCCTGACCCTCGACGAGTACGCGCGGGGGCTGGATCGCACGGCCCTCAAGAATTACTGCTTCGCCTGGGGCAAGGACCGGGTGGCCCTGGCGCTGGGCTACGGATCGCTCTACAACCACTCCTACCGGCCCAACGCCCGCTACGAGGACGACGGCCCGACGACCAAGTCCTTCATCGCCCTCCGGACCATCGCCGAGGGCGAGGAGATCACGATCAACTACAACGGCAAGCCCGGCAGCCGGGCGAAGGTCTGGTTCGACGTCGTCGAGCCGGCGGAGGCCGGCGGAATCCGCAATGGTCGATGAGTCGATGGCCGATGGCCGATGGCCGATGGCCGAACCCAGAGTTTTACCCGTCGGCCCCCCCCGAGATGGTCCGCCCGGGCCCGACTTCCCCGACCTCAAGCGTCCCCCATCGGAGCCGAGATGCGCATCCACTGGTATGGCCACGCCGCGTTCCTGATCGAGACGGGCCCGACCCGGATCATCCTCGACCCCTTCCGCTCGCCCGACTCCGGGGGATACGGGCCGATCGACGAGGGGGCCGACGTCGTGGTCGTCAGCCACGAGAACGACCGCTATCACAGCCATCTCGGCCAGCTCGTCCCGCCGTTCGAGGTCGTCCGCGCGATGGAGCTACCCGACGGGGGCGCGGAGGTCGCCGGCGTCCGGTTCGAGGCGATCCGGGTCTTCGAGACGCCCGAGAAGCTCGCGGGCGACGAGGTCGCGATCGTCCATTTCCGGGCCGAGGGGCTGCACGTCGCCTTCCTCGGCGACCTCGGCCACGCGCTCGACGAGGCCGAGCTGGCGCCGATCCGGGGCGCCGACGTCGTCCTGATCCCGGCCGGCGGACCACCGACGCTCGACTTCCCGCTGATGGCCCCCCTGCTCGACGCGATCGGCCCGAGGGTCGTCGTGCCGATGCACTACAAGACCCCCCGGATCAACCTGGACATCCAGCCGATCGGCCGGTTCTTCGAGGCCCTGCCCGGCTGGCCGGTCGAGGAGGTCAAAGCTCCAGAGTTCGAGATCGAGCGCGCGACCTTGCCCGAATCCCGGCGGATCGTCTCGCTCCGGCACTCGCGCTGAGACTCCCCGATCAGGCCATCTCGTCGAGGAACTGGACGTCCTTGCGGCGCCCTTTGAGATATTCCCGCTGCTGGCTCGGGGTCCGGTCCTGTCGGAGCCGGTCGGGGCGGTCGACCTGGGCGTCGAACGAGGAGTAGGCCGAGGCCACCAGCCCGAACGCGGCGACCCCGTAGAAGACGACGCCCAGGACCGACGCCGCGAGCAGCTCGCCGTACTCGCGGTTCCGGCCGAAGTCGCGGATGTCCTCGGGGCTGAGCATCGAGATGGCGAACAGGGCGGGGGTCGAGCCCGCCATGATCGCCGCGGTGTTGGGCCGGAGCGGGATGCAGCAGAACAGGTAGCCGCCGTTGAGGAAGATCAGCAGCGCCATCGTCGAGGCCAGCGACCTCGTGCTGTTCCGCGACCGGAGCGAGAAGAAGGTCCCGAGGGCCGTCAGGAACCCGGTGAAGACGGCGAACTCCGCCAGGCAGGCGGCCACGCCGAGCGGGTGGATCGAGCCGATGGCCAGGCCGATCCCCCAGAGCCCGAACAGCAGGTAGGCGACCCACCGGAGGCCCCAGACAGGCCCGATCATCTTGGCCCGGACGATCTCCTCGCCCGAGAGCGGCGTCGAGGTCAGCGAGAGCCACTGGTCCTCCTCGCGCTCGGAGGTAAGGCCGGTGGCCGCCGACGAGGCGATCCCCAGGAGCCAGAGGATGTAGACCGCCGTGCTGATGCCCCGGAGGAAGGCGTTGAACTCCCGCCGGGCCGAACCGAAGCTGAAATAGCCGTCGCGCGACATCTCGTCGGCCGCCGGGACGAGGAAGCCGAAGCCCGAGTAGGCGATGACCGCGACCGCCCCCACCCCCAGGAGGGCCAGCGCCGCCCTGGTCAGGCCGCCGGCCCGGGAGACGTGCATCTCCTTCCAGAGCATCGCGTCGTCGCCGCATTCCGGCCGGGGGAACCACCTCCGTCGCCGGGCGATCCCGGCGAAACGCGCCGACAGGGCCCGATTCCCCCCCTCGTTCCGGGCCGACGGCCGGAGCCGGAGCGCCGCCAGGGCGAGGAAGGCCGTCCCATAGGCCATCTGGAGCCCCATCCCCCACGCCGCCGCCGAGTGCATGCCCGTCCCCCCGGCCCACGACATCGGCGAGAGCAGGTAGATCGGGCTGGTCACCGCCGCGTAGAACAACACCGGGTTCGCCACCCTCGCGATCGTCGGCCAGGGCTCGTCCCAATGGGGCATCGCGCTCATCACGAGCGTCGGCACGAGCAGCCAGACGACCTCCAGGACGTAGAGGATCGAGATCGCCTCGCGAGGGCGCCGGGAGCCGACCGAGACCAGCATCGAGGCCGTCGCCAGGAAATAGACCGTGGTGAAGCACCCGGCGTAGCTGAACATAAGCTGCTCGAAATCCACCCCGCCGAACAGCCCGACCAGGCAGACCACCGGCAGCCCCAGGGCCACCAGGACGCCGACGTGCAGGAGCCTCGCCGCCAGCTTGCTCAGGACGATCTCGGCGCCCGAGAGCCGGCTGGTCAGCAGGTAATGGAGCGTCTTCCGCTGCCGCTCCTCGGCGATGGTCCCGCCCACCAGCGCCGGGGTCAGCAGGATCACCGTGACCGCCTGCACGACCGCGAACGAGTCGAAGATCTGCCGCCCCAGGCTCGCCATCTCCTCGATGGTCAGCTCCCGAGTCTCGAACCCCGTCCGCCAGGTGTTCGCCCGGTACGACAGGTAGATCAGGAACAGGATGACCATCCCATAGAGGAATCGGACGACGTAATAGCGGGCCCGACGGGCGGTGGTGAGCAGCTCGGCGTTGAAGACGGGGCCCAGGAGCATCGGGGGGGTCTCGGTCGCCCAAGGGGTCGGGTTGGCCCCTACAGAATACGGAGCCGACTTGGCGTTGCCAAGTCACCGCCCCGATCCGGCAGGGTCGAAGGTCGCCGGGAAATCGGACGCGGGCCCGCATCCCGACGAGGCGACGAACCCCCGATTTCCCCGGGAAACCGAGCATCGGCACGCCGCGCCAGTTTCCCGGGAAAGACGAGTCAATTCATGGAAACTTGCGGATACCTGGCAATTTGCGATCTCAGATTTGAGGTCTCAAATCCTCTCAAATACCCCAGAATCCCATAGCCTATCCCGGCAGGGCGAAGTCGAGGGAAACTCCGAGGCTCGAAAAACTCAAACCCAACCGCGAGCCCGGTCCAAAAACTCAAACCCAACCGCGAGCCCGGTCCAAAAACTCAAACCCAACCGCGAGCCCGTCCCCTGGAATTCAAACCCAACAACGCGACCTCCCGGAACACGAACCCAATCCCGCGACCCATGCCATGCGAATCCTTCCGGTGAAACTCGAAGCCAACCGCACGCAAACCCGGCCCGTTCGACGTGGCCCGTCGGGATAATATCGCGATCCGAGGCCGGTCCTTAACCGCCTTTTCGGGGCGATGGCCGGCGAATCTCGGCCCGCTCCCGACCTTGGAACCGCATCCGGGTGCCCCTCTCGATTTTGGAGGGGTGATTCGGCTCGTTCCCGCGTTCCGCGTGGGAACGAGTGCCTCCGCTCCCGGTCCTCTCCAAATTCGAGAGGGGCTCCCACCGCATCCCAGGGTTGTTCAAAGGTCCTTGCTCGAACGACGGGCCCCCCCCCCCACGCCAACCCTCCCCCGCAAGGGGCTGACCGACCGAGACTTTTTCGATTCTCGTCCGGAGCGGATTCTGACCGCCTCTTCCCCCGGGAGAGGGCCGGGGTGAGGGTCGTCGCCGGTCGGGCGACCGTCGATCGAGCCTTGTTTTCCGGCTCGCTGGTCATCCGGCGCCCCTCACCCCCGGCTCCTCTCCCGGGGGGAGAGGGGAGCAAGATAGGATGACTGCTGATCGGTTGGCGAAGGAAAAAGTGTCGGTCGGTCAGCCCGCAAGGGGGGGCGGGAGCCAGAAGGATGGAAATCCGCCTGCGTCTGGCTCCCCCCTCCCTTTCGGGCTGGCGACCCGACACTTTTCCCGACGAGGTCCGTAGAGCGTCCCGGCCCTTTGGAGTGCGGGAGCTTGCTCCCGCTTTGCTTCGCGGAGCTTGCTCCGCGGGCCGTGTCTGTCGCGCCCGGAGCAAGCTCCGGGGCCAGAAAGCGGGAGCAAGCTCCCGCACTCCAAAGGGGGCGGACCGAAAGTGTCGGGTCGCCAGCCCTTTCGGGGGAGGGTTGGGGTGGGGGGGGCGGAGGATTGCGGCGTGACCTTGGAACGACCCTGCACCGCATCCGATCCGGCTGGCACCGGGCGAGAACATGGGGAATAATGTCGAGTCGAGGCCGTCCGGCCCCCCCTCTCAAGCTCCGCTTCGCGACCGAGGAGGCATCTCTTGTCCCATCCCGAGATCCCCCAGCACCTCGTCATCTTCGGCCGGCCCGGATGCGGCAAGAGCAGCCTGGCGGAGCGGCTGGGGTCCGAGTTCGGCTACACCCTGATCCGGACCGGCGAGATGCTCCGCGAGGCGATCCGCCGCCAGGACTTCCTCGGCAAGCGCGTCGAGATCCACCTGGCCAAGGGGGAGCTGGTGCCCGACCCCCTCATCTTCGAGCTGCTGGAGCTGAACCTCAAGTCGCCCGGGACCGCCCATCTCCTCTTCGACGGCTTCCCCCGGACGATGGGCCAGGTCCCCCTGCTGGAGCAGTTCGAGAAGCGGCTGGATTTCCGGATCGACTGCTATTTGGAGATCGAGGTCAGCCGGGCCGAGGCCGTCGCCCGGATGACCGGCCGGCGGGTCTGCCCGAAGTGCGGGACGACCTACCACCTGATCGCCCGGCCGCCGAAGGTCGCCGAGACCTGCGACCTCGACGGCACCCCCCTCGAACGCCGGAAGGACGACAAGAAGGAGGTCGTCGAGTTCCGCCAGCAGGTCTACGACGACAACGCCCTGCCGATCCTCCAGTATTACGAGGCCAGGTATCCCGGCCTCTGCCGGAAGGTCAACGGAGAGCAGCCGTTCGAAGCGGTCTACTCCGAGACCCGCCGGGCGCTCGGCGTGACCGATGGGGCCGATCAGGGGACCGCGAAGAGATAATCCCCCTCGTTCATCTTGGTGTAACTGTAGGCGGCCTTCCCCCCGTCGTCCCTCTTGTCGGGCCCGACGCTGTAGAGCAGCCACTGCCCCGGCCGGGTCGGCCGGAGGGATGACGGCGGCCCGAAATCGGAGGCGATCGGCGGCCGGACCGACTGCCCCGCCGACTTGACGTAGCCGAACGGCCTGCCCGAGTAGGGGTCGAGCGGGAGCCGGTCGAGGAGCCCGGGGACGAGGGCTTCGAGCGTCTCGTTGTCGTTCTCGCCGTGATCGAGACGCCAGACCCGGATGGCGACCGCCTGCACCAGCGCCCTCCGGCCGACCGTCTCCCGGTCGACCTGGTAGACGCCGGACCAGACGTTCGGGAAGAACATCCGGACCAGCATCGAGCCGCCGAACGTCCGATCGGACCGCTCGAAGACATCGTGGGACGGGTCGCGCCGCCAGGGCTCGAGCTCGACCTGCGGGATCGCCTGGGCGACGATCCGGCGGCAGACCCGCCGGGCCCGCTGCCGCTCCCAGGACGGGGCGACGACCTGGGCGAAGACGAACTGCCAGAACGGCGTCCCCCGATTATCGCCCGAGGTCGAGTTGAGGACCCGCCCCAGCTCGTCGGGCGGCAGGTCCAGCGTCCGGTCGATGATCGACGACTCGACCCGGAGCGACTCGGCGAGGGATGGCAGCGGCGGCAGCGCCTTCAGGTCGGCCAGCGCCCGGCGGGTCAGGTCCGGGACCTGCCGGGGGTCGCCCAGCCAGTCGAACGCCAGGCCGACGGCCTGATGGTGGACCTGGGCGGCGATCAGCATCTGGATCAGCGTAGGCGTGGTCGCCGAGACCTGATTCGCCATCCGGAACAGGGCGAGGATGTCGTCCCACATCCCCGCCAGGTCGCCCCGCGACTGGCGCTCGCGGGCGTCGAGGGCCAGCAGCCAGCCGAGCCACCGGAAGTTCTCGATCGTCCCGTCGTGGCCCGTCGCGAACGTCATCCGCCCCGCCGGGGCGAACGGCCCGGCCGGCAGGGCCGACGCCCTGCGGGCGAGGTCGATCGCCGCCCGGTTCCGATCCCACCAGCCGACAATCCCCGTCTCCTTCGGGTCCCATCCCCGCCCGATGATCTCGCCGAACGAGGCGGAATTCCCCTCGAACGGCCCGGCGGGCCCGCCCCAGGGATGGATGACGGAGTTGGCCCCTCGATACAGCGTGACGGCGTCCCGGTCGGGCGGGATGGCCCGAGCCCGCACCGAACTCGGGTCGAACTGCGGCCCGACGTCCGGCACCCCGTAGGCCCGGTAGGCGACATATGACCCCCCGAGTAGCCCGAACGGCACCACGGTCAACAACCCGAGACGGACCCAGGGCCGGAACCCGTCGCGGTCGAGCAGCCAGTCTCCGGCCCAGGCCCGGGTGATCGCCAGGAGGATCAACGGGGTCAGGAACAGGCTCCAGGGCGGGATCATGTCGAACGATTGCATGCCGATCTGGAGGGGAGCGACCGCCAGCAGTCCCATCACGGAGACCAGCCCCGCCGTGATCCGCCGGCGGATCGTCATCCCGCAGAAGACCCCCACCGCGAAGGCGTCGAACAGGGCCGCCGCGAACGGCGCCAGCTGATCCCAGGGGCCCCGCGATCGGGCGAATTGCGGCCCCGGGAAGGACGACCCGAGCAGCATGCAGGAGAGTAGCGCGAGCGCGACGAAGACCGCGCCCCAGGTCATCATCTTCCTGCCCCAGACCATCCCCGGCGCGACCCCATGCTGGACCAAAAACGGCCGGCTCCCCGAGGCGTTCTCCGTGCCGAAGACGCTCACGCCCGCCACCAGGCTCGCCACGACGGCGAACGTCAGGAATCCCCCCTCCGATTGCTCGCCCAGGAACGCGAAGCCGACCGGCAGGACGAGCCCGACCAGCACGACCAGGACCACGGTCGTCCACCCCTCGCGCCAGGTCTGCCAGACCAGGCCCCGCCCGGCCGAGGCGCGCCGGACGGCGATCGTCGCCGGGCGATCGGCCGACCGGCCCCATCGATCGGCCCACCGGTCGGCGACCTCGTGGGGCCGCCAGGCGACCACCACGGCCGATCCCGCCAGGGCCGCGACGGCATCAAACAGGTGTATGGCCGTCATCTTCCACTCGTCGGCCGCGGCGATCGGGACCATCCTGTTCGAGGTCAGGGCGACCACGGCCACGCTCACCACCGCCATCGCCCCGGCCAGCAGGGTGTTCCGCGAGATCGCCGACCAGAACAGCCCCCAGGCCGCCGCCTCGAACGTCAGCGTGGCGAACGTGAGGATGATCTTGCCGTAAGGAGATGCGATCGGGTCGCGGCTCAGTGTCCCGAGCGCCGCCAGCCCCGCCAGGACCAGACCCAGGCCGTAGGCCGTCGCCAGCGAGAACGTCGCCTTGCCCAGCCAGAGCATCCGGCGGTCGACCGGCAGGGCGTCGAGGAAGCCGATCGTCTTCGCCTCGCGCTCCCCCGCGAACGCCGCCGCGCCGACCGCGAAGGCATAGAGCACGGGCCAGATCAGCGCCGTCTGCGTCAGGGCCTCCAGCCGGATATCCGTGGTGCCCCTCGTCAAGAGCAGCCACTGGAGCCCGGCCGCCGCCAGGATCATGACCAGCCAGACCGGCCGGAACACCCGATA
>JAJYDH010000528.1 GCA_021777685.1 Planctomycetota bacterium
GATCAGCTCGTTCATGGCCGCCGGCATCCTGGCGAGGATGCCCGCCATGATGAGGAGGCTGATCCCGTTGCCGATCCCATATTCGTCGATCTGCTCGCCGATCCACATCAGGAAGATCGTCCCGGCCGTCATCGTCAGGACGCAGACGATGATGTTGATCGTACCTCGATTGTCGGGGTGGACGATCTCCAGGCTATTCATCATGTACTGGACCCAGAGCGTGCTCTGGACGAGGCAGAGGATCACGGTCGCGTAGCGGGTGTATTCGTTGATCTTCTTCCGGCCGCTCTCACCCTCCTTCATCATCGCCTCGAGCGACGGGACGACGCTCCCCAGGAGCTGGAAGATGATCGAGGCGGAGATATAGGGCATGATCCCCAGGCCGAAGATCGTGCTCATCCCGATCTGCGAGCCGCCGAGCATCGACAGGGTGCCGAGCACCTTGCCCATGCCGGTCTGGCTCTGGCTCTCAGCCCAGGCGGCCAGGCGGGCCTGGTCCACGACGTGGAGGGGGATGAAGTAGCCGATCCGGTAAATGGCCAGGAACATGGCCGTCATCAAGATCTTGCGCTGGAGTTCCGGGACCTTGAACAAGATCGTGTAGAGCTTATCCACGACGCCTCCTGGGGATCGATCCGAAGCTGTCAGCGATCCGCTTTCAGCATTCAGCCGGAGAAGAAAGGACGAAAGCGGCCATCCGGCGGGATTAATGGACATCCGGCTGGCCGCTGATCGCTGAATGCTGACCGCTCTCAGACGACGACGGTCGAGCCGCCGGCGGCGGCGACCTTGGCGGCGGCCGACTCGCTGAACTTCTGGGCGTGGATGGTGAAGGCCTTGGAGACCTCGCCGTCGCCGAGGATCTTGACGCCGTCGTCGTGCCGGCCCTTGACCAGCCCCTTGGCCCGGAGGGCGGCCTCGTCGATCACGGCGCCGGCCTCGAAGGCCTCGTCGATCCGATCGAGGTTGACGATGGCGAAGTCCTTCTTGAAGGCGCCGTTGACGAACCCACGCTTCGGGACGCGGCGTGCCAGGGGCATCTGACCGCCCTCGAACAGCGGGTTCTGTTTGAACCCCTGCCGGGACGAGTGGCCCTTGTGCCCCTTGCTGGCTGTCTTGCCGTGGCCCGAGCCCGTGCCCCGGCCGACGCGCTTCCGCTTCTTGTACTTGTGAATGCCCTGGTCGACGTCGTGCAATTGCATCAGAGGGTCACTCCTCGAAGCCGCGCGACCTCTTCTTTGGTCCGCAGCTGCGTCAGCGCGTGAATGGCCGCCTTGACGATGTTCAGCTTGTTGGTCGAGCCGTAGCTCTTGGTGAGGATATCGGTGATCCCGGCGGCCTGAACGACGGCGCGGACGGCACCGCCGGCGATGACGCCGGTGCCCGGGCTGGCCGGGAGCATCACCACCCGGGCCGCGCCATACTTGCCGATCACGCGATGGGGAATCGTGCTCCCCTTGAGGTTGACCTTGTTCATCTGCTTGTGGGCGTCCTTGACGCCCTTCTCGACGGACGGCGGGACCTCATTGGCCTTGCCGTAGCCCCAGGCCACCTGCCCTCGGCCGTTGCCGACGACGACCAGAGCGTTGAAGCTGAACCGCCGACCGCCCTTGACGACCGCGGCGCAACGGCGGATGGCCACCACGCTCTCCGACCAGTCCCCTCGGTCTCGATCCCGATCTCGATTGTCGCTCGCCACGGTCTACTCCCCAAAAAGTGGTCAGTGGTCAGTGGTCAGTGGTCAGAGAAGACCATCGATGACCGATCCGACCACTCTTCCCGATCGAAAGCCGAACCTAAGCGATTTTGACTGACCACTGTCCACCGGTCACTGACCACTCGTCCTGTCAGAACTGGAGCCCCGCCTCGCGGGCGGCGTCGGCCAGGGCCTGGACCCGGCCATGATACTTGTAGCTTCGACGGTCGAAGCAAATCTTGTCAATACCGGCCTGCTTGGCCCTCTCGGCCACGAGCTTGCCGACGACCGACGCGGCCGACTTGTTCCCGCCGTAGGTGACGTCCCGACGGACCTCCGGATCGAGCGTGCTGGCCGAGGCGAGCGTGGTCCCGTTGTCGTCGTTGATGACCTGGGCATAAATGTGCTTCGAACTCCGGAAGATCGCCAGGCGGGGCCGCTCGACGCTCCCGTGGAGACGCTTGCGGACGTGACGCTGGCGACGGAGGCGACGGACTTCGACGAGCTTGCGCTGATTCACCGGACGTTCCTTCTCGACACGAGGGGGGTTCGGGGCGGCCGATCCCGACCGGACGCCCAGCCCCGACGCTAAATGGATGCTGACGCGGCGGGCCGCGTCGGTGGATCGGTCGGATTACTTGGCGCCGAAGGCCTTGCCGGCCTTTCGGCGGACAGTCTCGCCTTCGTAGCGGATGCCCTTGCCCTTGTAGGGCTCGGGGGGGCGGACCTTGCGGACCACCGCGGCGAACTGGCCGACGGCCTGCTTGTCTGGGCCGCTGATCGTGATGTGCGTGGGGTCGGGGACGACGACACTGACCCCCGGGGGGGCCTCCAGCACGACCTGGTTGGCGAAGCCGACCTGGAGGGCGACCGTGTTTGCCTTCTTCAACTGGGCCTGGTAGCCGACGCCGACGATCTCCAGCTTCTTGATGTAGCCGGCGGTGACGCCCTCGACCATGTTGGCGATCAGGCTCCGCGTCAGGCCGTGGAGGGCCCGATTCTCCCGCTCGTCATTGTCGCGGGTGACGAGGACCTGCTTGCCGGCCTCGTCGTAGGAGACGCCGATCGACTCGCGATGGCGGTAAGACAGCTTGCCCTTGGGGCCTTCGACCTGGACGGTCGAGTCGACGATCGACACTTTCACGCCGGACGGGACGGTCACCGGCTTACGACCGATACGGGACATGATACCTCATCCTCTCTCAAGTCGCGGGTCTCTGGGTCGTGGCACCGGAAAACGGCCGGATCGACGACCGGCATCGGGCCGGCGGATCGTCAACCGTTCGACCGGGCGGCTCCTGAGACCGTCGCGGGCCAGTTTAATGGATCAGCGCCAGGATCTCGCCGCCGACCTTCTCGGCACGGGCGCGGCGGTCGCTGATGACGCCCTTGGGAGTGCTGAGGATCTGGATGCCCATCCCGCCGAGGATCGGCTTGAGATCCTTGTATCCGGTGTACTTCCGGCAGCCCGGCTTGCTGACACGGTCGATCTTGGTGATCAGCCGTTCGCCGTTGGGGCCATACTTCATCTGGAGCCGGAGCGTCCGGGAGGGGACGGTCTCGATCTCCTCGAAGTCCCAGATGTACCCCTCGTCCTTGAGGACCTGGGCGATCCCCTTGCGGATCTTCGAGGTGGGCATCTCGATCAGGGGCTTCTCGATCCGCGCACCGTTGCGGATGCGGGTCAGCATGTCGGCGATCGGGTCGGTCATCATGGCCGGTCGGGTCTCTTCGCCGCCGCGGGTAACGTCCATCGGGCCCGAGACGATCGGGTCGAGGGGGCGTCGGCGCGACGGGTCATCCTACGGGGCGGGTCGTCTCACCAGCTCGCCTTCTTGACGCCCGGGATCAGGCCCCGGGCGGCCAGATTCCGGAAGCAGATCCGGCAGATGCCGAACTTGCGGTAGACGGCGCGAGGGCGCCCGCAAAGCTTGCAGCGGTTCCGGTGCCGGACCGAGAACTTGTCGGGCGACTGCGATCGAATCATCTGAGCTTTGGTCGACATGGCTCACCAGGGTCCGGTGCGGCGGTTCGTTCGGTCGAGGTCGGGTCGGGTTACTTGGGGTCGCCCTTCCCCTTGGGGGCCCGGAAGGGCATGCCGAAGGAGCGGAGAAGCTCGCGGGCCTGGTCGTCGTTCTTGGACGTGGTCACGATTGTGATGTCCATGCCCTGAGTGTGCTGGAGCCGGTCGGCGTCGATTTCCGGGAAGACGACCTGCTCGGACAGGCCGAGCGTGTAGTTCCCGTGCCCGTCGAAGCTGTTCGGATTGACGCCCCGGAAGTCGCGGATACGAGGCAGGGCGATCGAGACCAGGCGGTCGAGGAACTCGTACATCCGCTTGCCGCGGAGCGTCACCTTGCAGCCGATCTCGTTCCCCTCGCGGAGCCGGAAGCCGGCGACGGAGGTCTTGGCCTTGGTGACCATCGGCTTCTGGCCGGCGATCTTGCTCAGGCTGTCGACGGCCGCCTCGATGAGGGCCTTGTCCTGGGTCGCCCGGCCGACGCCCATGTTGATGACGATCTTCTCCAGCTTCGGGATCGCCATCTTGTTGGTGACGCCGAACTTGGTCGCCAGCTCGGCCGCGACCGTCGTGTTGTAGTGATCCATCAAGCGAGCCATGGGACGTCACCTTCTCCGTCGCGACCGGGCGAGGGGCCAACCGACCGA
>JAJYDH010000529.1 GCA_021777685.1 Planctomycetota bacterium
CTTATGGCGTGGGCTCCGCGACTTCGGGATCCTGGTCGAAGGCTACCGAGTCGCGAAACGACTCCGAGAATAGTTGTGGGTAATGCTCAGCTCCCAGAGGGAGAGGGAGCCAGAATCGGCCCCGCTCGAAGCTCGAAACTAGAGATGGCGGAAGGCGTCCGGGTCCCGGCCCGGACGTCGATTCTCGCGAATTTCTTCGACCCTCGTTGGCTTTGCACGCCCGATGCTCGCCCGGAGACATGCTCCCCCTTGTGCTTCGTCCGCCCGCTCGAAGATCATCGGCCATAATGAAGCGTAGGCGAATGATCGAGCGAGGGGGATGGTCTGATGCACGAACGGCGATCGGCGGGGTCGGGAGTCGGGAATCGGAGGGCCGGTCGTCGGCCGGGCTTCGAGGCCCTCGAATCGCGCCAGGTGCTCTCGACGACGCCGATGACCCTGACCATGCCGGCGGCGGCCGACGGGATGATCAACGGCGTGGCGACGAGCCCCGTCCTGGTCTTCGACGGCCGGACGATGCCGAATGCCTCGGTCCAGCTCCAGGTCGGCAGGTCGATCCGCACGACACACTCGGACAGCTCGGGCAATTACAAGTTCGCCCTGACGATGCCCTCGGGTACGTATCAGGCCCAGGTCACCGCCCGGGACCGCGCCGGCCGGGTCGAGAAGGCCTCGATGACCGCGACCGTGGGAGACGCGGTCATCGCCTGGGTCGACACGATGATCGAGGTCATCAAGGCCGACATCGCCAACGTCGGCCTGGCGTCGAGGACCCAGGCGATGGTCTCGGGCGCGGTCTACGACGCCGTCAACGACGTCCAGCGGACCGGGGCCGTCTACAAGTTCGACGTCAAGGCGCCGAGCGGCGCCTCGGCCTCCGCCGCGGCGTCGGAGGCGGCTTATACGGTCCTGTCCGCCCTCGACCCGAGCATGGCCCCGCTCCTGGAAGTGACGATGGCCCAGTCGCTCGCCGCGGTCCCGTCGGCGAAGGCCAGGCAGGGCGGGATCGCCGTCGGGCTCCAGGTCGGCGAGGACATGCTCGCCTGGCGGGCCAGTGACGGCTCGTCGGCGACCGTCCCATATGTCCCCGGGACGGCCCCCGGCCAGTGGCGGCCGACACCTCCGACCTACCAGGTCGCCTGGGGTCCGGAGTGGGGGCAGGTCGCGACCTTCGCCGTCACGGTGCCCGTCTCGTACTTCCAGCCCCCGCCCCCGCCGGCCCTGGACAGCCCCGAGTATCTCGCCGTGCTCGGCCAGGTCGCGACCCTGGGCGCCCTCGATAGTCCCGTCCGGACCGCCGACCAGACGCAGATCGCCGACTTCTGGTCCTACGACACCGCCTCCACGGGGACGCCGCCGGTCCACTACGACGAGATCGCCGAGAGCATCGCCCTCCAGATGCACAACAGCCTGACCCAGGACGCCCGGCTCTTCGGGCTGGTCAACGTCTCGATGGGCGACTCCGGGATCGCGGCCTGGAACGCCAAGTACACCTATAATCGGTGGCGGCCGATCACCGCGATCCAGGAGTTCGACCCGGCGTGGGAGCCGCTGGGCTCGCCCGGCGACCCCGGGCAGCCGAACTTCACCCCCCCCTTCCCCAGCTACGTCTCCGGACACGCCACGTTCGGGGCCGACCTGTTCACGATGCTGGCCGACTTCTACGGGACGGACAACGTCCGCTTCACCCTCACCTCGGACATCTTGCCGGGCGTGACCCGTTCCTACTCCAGCTTCAGCCAGGCCTCGTCCGAGAACGCCATCAGCCGGATCTAC
This sequence comes from Planctomycetota bacterium, assembly GCA_021777685.1. Lineage (GTDB taxonomy): Bacteria > Planctomycetota > Planctomycetia > Isosphaerales > Isosphaeraceae > Tundrisphaera. Next base: position 1,777 of record JAJYDH010000529.1, read on the forward strand.
CTCGGTATCCACTACTGGTTCGACGAGTCGGCCGGCATGACCATGGGAACCTCGATCGCCAACGACGTCTTCGCCAACGTGATGAAGACGAACAAGCGGCGATGACATGCGGTCCTCGCCCGGAAGATCCAGCCTGAAATCCGCCCGCGTCTGGCGTCGCGGATCTTGTGCGGGCGAAAGCGGTGGAATTTCCATCCGGCGAACCGGAAGGAAGCAGGTGCGGAAATTCCCGCTGTTGGAGTCGAGCTCGAAGCGGGCCATGCGTCGCTGCTCATGCATGCCTCCGGACAAGTCGGAGGTCTAGCATGTGTTGCAAAGCCGACGCAAGGAATATCAGGCCCGAGAATCGCCCCGGTTTTCCCGGAGCCGAAACCTGATGTTTGCCGTAAGTCTCCCGAAAAATCAGGACTTAGGCTAGCTGGGGATCTAGGATTCGAACCTAGACTAACTGCTCCAGAGGCAGTCGTGCTACCGTTACACCAATCCCCAGAAGGTTGAAGAGATCGAAATTCACGCATTTAATCGCGGCGAATTCGGCCTCAAGGGAAACAATAGCAAGCTTACAGGCCGATTTCAAGGCCGCAATTCGGTCGGCTCAGAACTTCAGTGCAGGCACGGGGGTAACTTCTGATACTTGGTCTTCATGCTACCTTTCTTTCCGAACAGGTCGCACTGGTCGGTCGGGCGGCAACAGATCCCGGCGGCCATCGCGCGGGCGTTTTTTGAATTTCCAGCGGGCCTCCCTGGCCTACAGTCGCAAGTCCAGCTTCTTGGCGGCCCCCCGTCAGGGCCCGGCCGGCCGCCCTCGAGATCCACGACCCCCGCTGCTGGGCGCGTGGAGCCGGGCCATCGCCGGCTCATTCGCTCCCACCAAGACCGGCGAAACCGACGGGTCGCCAATTCAGAGTTCAAGCCTGTCGATCTCGCGTGGCCCGCGTATCATCGGTCGGCAATCACGCAGCGACCGGCTGTTGACGCCTGATCCGATCCAGGAACCATTGATAGTCGGGTAGTTCGGCGAGTGCCTCGAAGGTCGCGGAATGCTCCAGCATCTCGCGCATCCTCTCCAATTCCTCGCGGTGGTCCTCGCCGTCGTAGTCGCCCTCGTCAAGCATCAGTTCGACACTGGTGAGCGCGGCGTCCCTCGCCGATTCGAAAGTGTCGTAATGATCGTGGAGTTCGGGATCGTAGAGGCCGTGGGGGTCGAGGGCGACGGCATCGACGGCGTCGATGGTAATATGCACGAAGGGCCCGGCTGTATTTGTCATGGGTCTATTCCTTGTCGTTGGGACTCGATGGGTCGAGGTGCACGAGACATTACGCCGGAATTTCGCATCCGGTTCGGAGCATTCCGGAACCGGCGATCTCCCACGCGGAGCCACCCCTGACGCATGGTCGAAGATCGACCGATCGTTCTGGCGTGGCCGGCCGATCGGGCCGCGAGACGGGGGAAGCTCTCCTCCGCATTGTAGATCTCGCGATTCTTCTCTATCTTGGGAGGAGCGCACGGCGAGCGTTTCCAGATCCCGAACCCGTGCCGAGGGGAGTGACGGCTTTGACGGCGAGAAATGAAGACAATCAGACGACCGGTGCACCGGCCCCTACCCATTGCGACTTCTGCGGGAGGACGACGGCCGAGGCAGGACCAATGGTCGCCGGAAATGCTCTGGTCCAAAGGGGCTTGCGCGAGAATGACTCGCACGTCTGCGCCGATTGCGTCGAGGCGTGCGAGGGCCTTTTCCGCCGCCGGGAGCGGAAGCAGACGCCCGTCGGCAAGCTCCCCACGCCCCGCCAGCTCGTCTCGCACCTCGACGAGTACATCATCGGCCAGGACCGGGTGAAGCGGACGCTCGCGGTCTCTGTCATCAACCATTACAAGCGAGTCTGGGCCTCTTCGAAGCCGATTGAAAACCCCACGCTCAAGGATGTCGAGGTCGCCAAGAGCAACGTGCTCCTGATCGGTCCGACTGGCTGCGGCAAGACCGCGCTCGCCCAGACCCTGGCCCGACGGCTCAACGTCCCATTCGCAATCGGCGATGCAACCACTCTGACCGAAGCCGGTTACGTCGGCGAGGACGTTGAGAACCTGATCCTCAAGCTCGTCCGCGAGGCCGATTTCGACATCCCGCTGGCCGAGCGGGGGATCATCTACATCGACGAGATCGACAAGATCGGCAAGACGAGCCAGAACGTCTCGATCACCCGGGACGTCTCCGGCGAGGGGGTCCAGCAGGCGCTCCTCAAGCTCCTCGAAGGGACGGTGGCCAATGTCCCTCCCCAGGGCGGCCGGAAGCACCCCGAGCAGGAATATCTTCAGGTCGACACGAGCCAGATCCTGTTCATCTGCGGCGGGACGTTCGTCGGCCTCGAAGAGATCATCGGCAAGCGGCTCGGCCGCAAGCTGATCGGTTTCGGCCGGGGCGCGGCCTCGCCCGACAAGGAGATGGAACGCAACGAGCTGGTCGCCCAGGTCACGCCCGAGGACCTGGAGCGGTTCGGCATGATCCCCGAGCTGGTCGGCCGCCTGCCGGTGATCAGCACCCTGGATCAGCTCTCAGTCGAGGACCTCGCCAAGATCCTTACCG
>JAJYDH010000043.1 GCA_021777685.1 Planctomycetota bacterium
CGCTCGTGGAGCGCGTGCTGGTCGATCACCACCATCCCGTCGGGCGTCTCGGCCACGAGGTAGCTGTCGTGGACCTGGAGCGCCTTGACCGGCAGGTCGCGGACGTCGACCGCCCTCGGGCCCGGCTCGGGCTCGCGCTCGGAGGCGGGAGCGGGCGGCTCGGCCGAGGTTTCGGACGATGCCGGCGGCGGGGCGAACTCGTCGAAGTCGACCGAAGCTCGCGGCGGGGGCGAGGAGGCGGGCCGCCCCCAGTCGGAATTGACCGGGCCGCCCGCGTAGCCGGGCGTCGGGAACGTCTGGAATGAGGGGGTCTCCCTCGGGGCGAACCAGGACGCCACTTCCTGACGCTGTTCGGGACGTTCGGAGAACGCGTAAGGCCCGGCCTCGTCGGCCGGCCTGGCCTCCTGGACGCTCGGCGGGGCCTGGAGCCGGGAATGGAGGTCGCTGGCGAGGAACGTCTGGCGGAGCGTGGCCAGGAGCTGGCTGTAGATCCGCTGGCCGTCTCGGAATCGGACCTCGACCTTGGTCGGGTGGACGTTGACGTCGACCTCCTCGGGCGGGACCTCCAGGTGGAGGAACGCCACGGGCGACCGGCCGACCATCAACAGGCCCCGGAACGCCTCGGCCAGGGCGTGGCCGAGCGAGCGGTCGCGGACGTACCGGCCGCCCAGGAACATGAACTGGCCCTTGGTGCTCGACCGGCTCTGCGAGGGGTGGCCGACGTACCCCCAGAGGTGCGTCTGGTCGTACTGGCTCTCGACCCAGAGGAGCGACTCGGCCAGCTCTCGGCCGAAGAAGATGCCGATCCGCTCCTTGACGCCGGTGACGGCCGGCAGGTCGTGGATGACCTTCCCGCCCGAGCGGTAGGTGAGGTGGACCGTCGGGTGGGCCAGGGCGATCCGGGTGAACATCTCGACGACGTGGCCGGCCTCGGTCGAGTCGGACTTGAGGTAGGTCCGGCGGACGGGCGTGTTGTGGAACAGGTTGCGGACCTCGATCACCGTGCCGACCGGGCAACCGCAGGCGCGGACCGGGCCGGCCTCGCCCGCGTCGATCGACAGCTCGGAGCCCGCCTCGGCCGACTCCTGCCGGGTCTGGCAGCGGACCTTCGACACCTCGGCGATCGCCGCCAGCGCCTCGCCCCGGAACCCCAGCGTCCTGATCCGGAACAGGTCGGCGGCCTCGGCCAGCTTGCTGGTGGCGTGCGGGGTGAAGGCCAGCGGCAGGTCCTCGGGGGCCATCCCCCGGCCGTTGTCGGCCACCCGGATCAGGTCCCGCCCCCCGCGCTCGACCGTGACGTCGACCCGGGTCGCCCCCGCGTCGATCGCGTTCTCCAGCAGCTCCTTGACCACGCTCGCCGGCCGCTCGACCACCTCCCCCGCCGCGATCTGGTTGATCACCGACGCGGGCAGTTGGCGGATGATCCCCATCGTCCGTCCTCCCTTCGATCGTCCCCGCCAACCATTCTAGCGACTGGCAATGCGTTCATTGAGTGCAACCCGCCGCATCGTCGATCAAGGGTCGATGATCGCCGCTCGTCCCCTCTCCCCAACCCTCTCCCGCAAGGGGAGAGGGGGCCAGACGCATGCGAATTCACGCGTCTTCAGGCCGGATTTGACCCCCTCTCCCCTTGTGGGAGAGGGTTGGGGAGAGGGGGTCCGCCGTTCAACCAGGGTCCTCCGACCATCATCGTGTCCCAGGCCCCCGGCCACCACCCGATTTTCCAGTCTGGCGATCGATCGGGCGGCTTGCGATGATGGTCTGAGGGTCAAGGGGGGGCGCGTGGGACGATTCGTCGACGTCTGCGGGTCGGACGAGGTGCCGGAGGGGGGGGCGCGGGCCGTCGAGGTCGACGGGCTCCGGATCGCCGTGTTCCTCGACGGAGGGCGGTATCACGCGCTCCTCGGGCGCTGCCCGCACGCCAACGGCGCGATGGGGCACGGCTGGGTCGAAGACGGCGAGGCCGTCTGCCCGCTCCACCGCTGGCGGTTCAAACTCTCGACCGGCCGGTGCACCACGATGCCCGGCGAGTCGCTGCACAGGTTCCGCTGCGAGGTCCGCGACGGCCGGGTCTGGGTCGAGGCCTGATCGACGGGGCTCGGCCATCAGGGCCGGGCCCGGCGCCGCCTCCAGGCCGGCGGGATCAGCCTGGGGACCTTCGAGCGGAACGCGAGGTAGTGCTGGAACCCCTCGACCAGGTTCGGGATCGCCGCCAGGACGTTGACGATCCCCAGGACCAGGAGCCCGTGATGCGCCCGGGGGCGCCAGGGGTTGAGGTCGTTGGCGAAGCTGTCATAGGCCTCGAACGAACTGGTCACGATCAGGATCAGCCCGATCGCCAGCCGGGTGACGGGGTGCTCGACGAAGCCCTTGATGAGACGGGCGACCCTCGGCAGCTCGTCGGCCGGGCCCGCCTCCGGGGCCGCTTCGGTGGTGCTCATGATCTCGGCCCGCGAGGCGTGAGACGATCGGATCGACACCTTAAAGATACCAGGAAGCCTCCCGGATCGCCCTCTCGAAAACCCGCCGGGCGGAGGAAACCCCGTCCCATCCGACGACGGCCAAGCTTTTGGCACGCGGCTTGCGATATTAGCTAAACCGTACAGGAGTGGGGACTTCGACGGCGACGGGCCGCCCTTCGGCCCTCCGCCCCGAGACGTGCGACACGCCTGATCTCGATAGCGGGAACCTCGAAGAACGCATTCACCCAATACGAATAGGAGCCCACGATGCAGTACCTCGACCAGATGCCCGTCTTCGTCGCCGCGATCCAGTATTCCCTGGCCTACATGCTCTGCGGCGGCGGTGTCGTCGGCGCCGTCGGCATCTACGCCGTCGCCAAGATGCTGGGCAAGTAAGCCGCCAGGCTCGCGCGATCCGCCATCAATGGTTCAACCAGCCCACGGGGGCGGTCCTCGATCACCAGCGAGGGCCGCCCCCGCGGGCATTTCTCTGCGCCACGGGCTTGACCCGACGCCATCCGAGCACTTCTCTTCTCAAGGGGAAGTTGATCCCCGCGGGCCTCGGGAAGGACGTCGAGGAGTACGCGATCCGGGCCCACCACCGGCGCTTGACCGTGCCGATCGAGGTCGCCCCCGACGAGCCCCGCCGCGACTCGACTTTCGCCCCCGGGCTGTCGGTGTCGGTCGGTTGCGATCTCCGAGGTTTTTCGGGTCTTCCGGAAGCATTAGTCGACCAGCTTTGTCCGGCCAAGTCTGGGGGAGGGACGACAGCGGGCGGGGCGAAAATGGTCGAGAACTTCGGCCGGAAACCCGGTTATTTCGAGTGGCGTTTTCCCGATAGTAAATCCCCGGAGCGGTCCTCGTCGGCCCGCTCGTCGGAGGATGCCCCCTTGGGTTCGAGTTTCACCGGGCGAGTCGTGGCGTTGGCTTCGCGTTGCTCGATGGCGGCTGCGTTGGGTTCGAGTCGGCGGCGCGCGATCGGCCGGCGAGGGGGACCGTCACCGGCGTTCGGTGGCGGGGTCGTCGGGCCGGGCCGTCGGGCGGGATGCGGCCCCGTCGGATTGGGTTCGACTTGGAGTCGGCGAGTGGGAGGGGCGATGCGGTTGGGTTCCTGTTGGACAGGAGAGGTGGAGGTGGACCCGGCCCGGCTCGACGATCGGTTTATCCGGGATCGAGGCCGGGGCGGCGGCGAGTGTTGGGTTCGACTTGACGGAGCGTGGGACGTCCGGGACGAGTTGGGTTCGAGTTTTATCGAGGGTCGGCCGTCCCACCTGGGTTCGTCTTTCCTCTCGCCACAGGCCCGAACCGCCCGGCCCGGTCGTCCCGGAAACCGTGAACCCGGCGATAGTTGAGGCGACGGTCGGAAATACGAATACCTTCGTTCTTGCGTCCTGCCGGACGGATGTAGTACGATGGGCCCGCGGCTTCGGCCCCCCTCGCCGAGGGGCGGCCGATGGCCCGCCCGCCCGGGACCGGCACCATGAGACGTCGACGGACGGACCCGCTCCGGGCCCTCTTGCTGATCGCCCTGGCGATGGTGCCGGGCTGCGCGCCGGGCGAGGGGTCGACCCCGGACCTGGTCTGGGGCATCCACGGGCGGAAGCCGGGCTGGCTGGTCAAGCCCAGGGCGGCGGTCTTCGACAAGGACGACAACCTCTACCTGGTCGACCTGACCGACCGGGTCCAGGTCTTCGACCGCGGGGGGAAATACCTCCGAGGCTGGCGGATGCCCGACTTCAACGTCGACGGGCCGAGCGGGGTGAGCATCGACCGCCGGGGGCGGCTGCTCGTGGCCGACACCCACTTCTACCGGGTCCTGGTCTTCTCGCCCGAGGGCAAGATCCTGCTCCAGATCGGCGACGGCGTGCAGGGGACGACCCCCGGCCGGTTCGGGTATCCCTGCGACGTCGTCTGTGACAGGGCGGGCAACTTCTACGTGGCCGACTACGGCGAGAACGACCGCATCCAGGTCTTCTCGCCCGAGGGGAAGTGGCTCCGGCAGTGGGGCGGCCACGGCTACGAGCCCGGCCAGTTCGTCCGCCCGAGGGCCCTGGCGATCGACGACCGGGACCGGATCTACGTCGCCGACAGCGTGGCCAACCGCATCCAGGTCTTCGACACGGGCGGTAAGCTCCTGGACCTCTGGGGGACCCGGGGTGACGGGCCCGGCGAGCTGGCGTACCCTTACGACGTGGCGATCGGCCCGGACGGGTCGGTCTACGTCTGCGAGTACGGAAATCACCGGGTCCAGAAGTTCACGCCCGAAGGCAGGTCGCTGGGCATCTGGGGCGAGTCGGGCCGAGGGCCCGGGCAGCTCTACAACCCCTGGGCCCTGGCGGTCGACAGCCGGGGCGAGGTCTCGGTCGTCGACTCGAACAATCACCGCGTCCAGCGGTTCCGGATGTGACCTGGCCGACGGAGGATCGACGGGATGAACGACCTGCTGGGGAACCTGACGCGGTCGCTCACGGTGGGACGCCCCTGGTGGCTGGTCCTCCTGCCGCTGCTGATCGTCCCCCTCGTCCTCTTCAGCTACAAGAGCCTGGCCGGGCTGGGGAAGGTCCGGCGCGTCTTCGCGATCCTGATCCGGGCGTCGGTCGTCTCGGCCATCGTCCTGGCGCTGGCCGAGGTCCAGACCGTCCGCCGGAACGAGAAGCTGACGACGATGTACGTCATCGACTCGTCCGAGAGCATCCCCCAGGAGTACCGGGGGACGATCCTCTCGTTCGTCTCGGAGGACTCGAAGAAGCGGAACAAGACCAAGGACGACCTGACCGGCGCGATCGTCTTCGGCAAGGCCCCGAGCGTCGAGGCGCCCCCGGCGCCGACCGAGGTGAACCTGGCGCTCGGGATCGAGAGCATGGTCGACGCCCAGTACACCGACCCCGGCGGCGCCCTCAAGCTCGCCCTGGCCACCTTCCCCGAGGACACCGCCCGGCGGATCGTGCTCATCTCCGACGGCAACGAGAACCGGGGCAACATGCTGGAGCAGGCCCTGGCCGCCCGCGACCTGGGCGTCCAGGTCGACGTCCTGCCGGTCGACTACTTCTATGATAAGGAAGTGCTCGTCGAGAAGGTCTCACTCCCCCCCGACGTCAAGAAGGGGGAGACGGTCAACATCAACGTCGTCGTCCGGGCCTCCGAGCCGACCCGGGGCACGCTCCAGGTCTTCCAGAAGGACTCGGACAACCGGAGCGTCCCCGCGCCGGGCAACGAGAAGCCGGTGCCGGTCGACCTCCGCCGGGGGGTCAACGTCTTCACCCTCAAGCAGCTCATCACCGAGCCGAGCTTTTACACGTTCACCGCCGAATTCGTCCCCGAGAAGGGGTCGGGCGACCGTCGGGCGATCAACAACGTCGCCACCGGCTTCACCTACGCCCGGGGGACGGCGCAGGTCCTTTTGATCGAGGGGACACACAACGAGCACGCCGAGCTGGTCCGGGCCCTGAGGGAGAAGAAGCTGGAGGTCAAGACGCTGACCGCCCCCGGCGTCGGCGGCGCCGGCAACGAGGGGGGCGACCAGCTCCCCGAGGACCTGGGGCAGCTCCAGCCGTTCGACACGATCATCCTGGGCAACGTCCCCAAGGACTCGCTCACCGAGTCGCAACAACGGCTGATCGAGGCCAACGTCCACGACATGGGCGCCGGGCTGATCATGCTCGGCGGCGAGAACAGCTTCGGCGCCGGCGGCTGGATGAACACGCCGATCGAGAAGGCCCTGCCGGTCGACATGCAGATCAAGGCGATGAAGGTCCAGGGCAAGGGCGCCCTGGTCCAGATCATGCACGCCACCGAGATCCCCGAGGGGAACTACTGGATGAAGGTCATCGCCCAGGAGGCGATCAAGACCCTCTCCAGCTACGACTACTGCGGGATGATCCACTGGGAAGGGCAGGAAGCCTGGCTGTTCACCCTCAAGCCGGTCGGCAACGGCAAGGCGTCGATGCTCCGCGCCATCGACCGGATGCAGCCGGGCGACATGCCGGCCTTCGAGCCCACCCTGGCGCTCGCCCTCAAGGGGCTCCGGAGCTCGACCGTCGCCGACGCGATGACCAAGCACATCATATTGATCTCCGACGGCGACCCGGCCCCTCCTTCGCCGCTGGTCATCAACCAGCTCATCGCCGCCAAGATCACCGTGACGACCGTGATCGTCGCCGCCCACGGCAACGACCCCGGCTCGATCGCCACGATGCGCGACATCGCCGTGAAGACCAAGGGGCGGTTCTACCAGGTCACCAACCCCAAGGCCCTCCCCCGGATCTACCAGAAGGAGGCGAGGATCATCTCCCGCCCCCTGATCTTCGAGCAGCAGAAGCCCTGGCTGCCCAGCGTCAAGTACGCCAGCGAGCCCATCACCGGCCTCGCCGGCGCCGTCCCGCCGATCACAGGCCTGGTCCAGACCAGCCCCAAGGAATCGGAGCTGGTCGAGGTCCCGATCGTCTCCCCCCTGCCCGCCGAGCAGCCGCCGCCCTTGCTGGCCCACTGGACCTACGGCCTGGGCCGCGCGGTCGCCTTCACCTCCGACGCCGGCCGGAAGTGGTCGACGGCCTGGCCGAGCTGGGACGGCTACGCCGCGTTCTGGTCGCAGGTCGTCCGCTGGTCGATGAGGCCGGTCGACAACCGGAACCTCTCGCTCAACGTCCGCCGCGAGGAGGGGAAGATCAAGGTCGTGGTCGACGCCCTGGACAAGGAGAGCCAGTTCCTCAACTTCCTCCAGATTCAGGGCTCGGTCCTCAGCCCCGACCTGAAGCGGACCCGCGTCGAGCTGGTCCAGACCGCGCCCGGCCGCTACGAGGGGACCGTCGAGAACGCCGAGGCCAGCGGCAATTACTTCGTGAACCTCGGCTTCAGCGGCCCCGACAACGTCAAGGGGGTGGTCTCGACCGGGATCTCGGTCCCGTATTCCGACGAGTACCGCGAGCTGAGGTCGAACCCCGGGACGCTGGAGACGGTCGCCAGCCTGACCAACGGCGAGGTCCTGTCGTGGAAGCGCCGGGCCGACGGCTCGATCGACCTGGCCCGGACCCTCGACGAGTCGCGCCCGTTCCGCCGAGACCGCTACACCCAGACCCCCCGGGGGCTCTCGCCGCTCTGGCCCTTGCTGCTGTTCTTCGCCGCCTCGATGTTCCTCGTCGACGTGGCCATCCGCCGGGTCTCGCCCGACTTCGAGCGGATGAGCAAGCTGGCCCGCGACCGGTGGGAGAAGCTCCGAGGCCGCGAGGTCGCCCCGGCGGTCGAGTACATGGAGAAGCTCAAGGGCCGCAAGGCCGAGGTCACCGACCAGATCGAGCGCTCCCGCGCCGCGACCCGCTTCGAGGCCCCAACGCCCGCCGAAGGGGGCACGCCCTTCGTCGTCGACGAGCCCCTGCTCGGCGGCGAATCGAAACCCCGCCCCGCCGAACGCCGCCCCCAGCCGCAGGCCCCCGGCCTCGCCGCCGAAGGCCCCAAGCCCGAGGCCGAGAACTACACCAACCGCCTGCTCAAGGCCAAGAACAAGGTCTGGGAGGACCGCGAGAAGGACGGCAAGGACAAGGGCAAATCGTGATGAAACGGCGTGCCAGCCTGGCCATGCTCATGGGACTCGTCGCGATCCTCGCAGTCGGCCTCGCCTCGATGAAGGTGGCGACCGCCCAGTGTTCGCGGGCCGCGTTCGGGCTCGGGCTACTCGCCCTCTTGGTCGGCACGCTCGGGGCGCTCGTCCGCAGTCAAGGCCGGGCTCAATGGATTGGATTCACCCTGTTCGGCTGGGCCTACGTCCTGGTCCTGCTCGTGCCCCCGTTCCGAGAAGTCGTGGCCGTCGAATTACCAGGGAATGAACTCCCGAGCGATCTCGCCGATTTCATTCACCCGCCCCTGGCCTACCCGGTGGAGCCACCCGGCCAACCCCCATCGACTCAACTTGAGAAGCATGATGCGGGTCGCTACCACTATTGGGAGAACGGCCAGATTGTCGACCTGGGGGCCCAAGAGCGGAAGCCGTGGGCGATCTACTTGGACCGACTGAACGCCTATGACGCCCGGGACGAGGCTGCCGGACAGGCCCGTCGGATCGCCCTGATCTTCCTCGGCTTGGCCTTCGCCGTCCTCGGCGCCGCCTTCGGTATGATCCTCGAAGGCCCGTCCCGACCCATCGGCACGCCGCCAGCAGCCCCGACGCTCGATCGGCCCATTTGATTACCGGAGGAGAATCCATGTCCACGAGCGTGGAGCAATCGCCGGACCGGGCCTTCTCCTGCGTCGAAGGATCACCCTACCGATTCAGCACCGACGACTTCTATCGGATGGTCGACCTCGGCATCCTCCCCAAGGGGAATCGGGCGAGCCTCTGGGATGGCCTCGTCTACGAGAAGCCGCCGAAGTCGACCGCGCATGCGGCGGTCGGCTCGGCCCTGCTGATGACATTCTTGCGTGCAGACCTTCAAGGCTGGTTCCCTTCCTTCGACAACTCCATTACCATCGGCCCCGATCGATCCCCCGCGCCGGAGATCGCCGTCATCCGCGGCGTGCCCAGGGATTATCTGGAACGGCGCCCCGACGCCGCCGACGCGGGATTGCTCGTCGAGATGAACGACGAAATCATCAAGAACGACATCGCCAGGAAACGGGCCGCCTATGCCTCGGTCGGCATCCCGGCGTACTGGGCCCTCGACCTCGATCGATCCGCGATCGACGTTTACACCGATCCCATCCCCTCGGAAGGGCGATACGCCTCGGTGGCGACCTTTGCTCCGGGCGAGTCGATCCCGCTCATCCTCGACGGCAGGACCGTCGCCCGGTTCTCAGTGGCCGAATCGCTCGTGTTGCGACAGCACTCCCCGGGAAACTGACCGCTGACCGCTCCACACTCGAAGGGACCACCCGACGATGTCCACCGTCGATCCCACCTTGCTGGAAACCCCAGGGGCCGTGTCCCGCCCGGATCGGCCGTCGGTCGAGCCCGTCTCGTCCCCGAACGATCGACCGTATCGCTTCACCGCCGATGATTTTTACCGGATGATCGATCGCGACATCTTTCCCGACGAAGCGAGAGTCGGCCTCTGGGAAGGGCAGGTCTACGAGGAGATGGGCAAGAAGCAGGCGCATTCCCTCTCCTGGAGCAAGCTCAACGCCGCCTTATTGCCCCGAGTCCCCCCGGGTTGGTGCCTCTGGGCGGAATGTTCCATCACCATTAGCCCGGACAAAGCTCCCTTGCCGGACATGGTCATCCTTCGAGGCGTCGCCGACGATTACGACGGGCGCCGGCCCGTGGCCGGAGACATTGGCCTGGTCATCGAGCTGGCTGATAGCAGCCTGAAGATCGACACCGGTGCCAAGCTCGTCGCCTACGCCAGGGCGGGCATCGCGGTCTATTGGGTGCTCAATCTCAAGGACAACGTGGTCCACGTCTATGCCGATCCCGTCCCCGCGGAGGGACGGTATGCGTCGACGACGACCATCGGCCGGGACGGCTCGATCCCGTTCGTCCTCGACGGTGTCCAGGTCGCGCTGATCCCCGCATCCGCCTTGCTCCCGGGCCGCTGAAGCACGAATCACCTCCATTGAAGGACCACCCGACGATGTCCACCGCCGACCCCGCCTCGATGGAAGCCCGCGCCGCCGAGTTCCGCGACGCCTACGGCCGCGTGAAGGCCGAGATCTCCAAGGTCATCGTCGGCAACGACGACATCATCCACGGCGTCCTGACCTGCCTGTTCGTCGGCGGCCATGCGCTTCTGGAAGGGGTGCCGGGGCTGGGCAAGACCCTGCTGATCCGCACGCTGGCCGACACGCTGTCGCTGGACTTCAACCGGATCCAGTTCACGCCCGACCTGATGCCGGCCGACATCATCGGCACCAACATCGTCATGGAGACGCCCGACGGCAAGCGGTCGTTCCAGTTCCAGCGCGGGCCGATCTTCTCGCAGATCGTCCTGGCCGACGAGATCAACCGGGCCACGCCCAAGACCCAGTCGGCCATGCTGGAGGCGATGCAGGAGCACTCCGTCACCGTGGGCGGGACGATCCACACGCTCAAGGAGCCGTTCTTCGTCATGGCGACGCAGAACCCCATCGAGCAGGAGGGGACGTACCCGCTCCCCGAGGCCCAGCTCGACCGGTTCCTGTTCAAGCTGGTCGTCGGCTACGCCACGCGAGAGGAGCTGGCCATCGTCCTCGACCGGACCACCCGCAACGAGAAGCCGAAGGCGAGCCAGGTCATCACCGGCGACCAACTGATCGTCATGCAGAAGCTGGTCCGCGAGGTGATCGTCGCGCCCCACGTCCAGGACTACGCCATCCGCCTGGCCCTGGCCACGCACCCCGAGGGGCCCTACGCCGTCCCGATCACCAACCAGTACGTCCGCTGGGGTTCGAGCCCCCGAGGCGCCCAGACCCTGGTGCTCGCCGCCAAGGTCCGGGCCCTCCTCGACGGCCGGTTCAACGTCTCGTTCGAGGACCTCCGCCGGGTCTACCTGCCCGCCCTCCGGCACCGGACCCTGCTCAACTTCGAGGCCCAGGCCGAGGGGGTCGACACCGACGACGTCCTGCTCAAGATCCTCGACGCCGTCCCCGAGAAGGCCGAGGAGCGGGCCGCGGCCAGGGCGGGGTGAGGGCCTTTCGGTTAGGATGGAGATCCCGTCGGAGACGCGGTGAAGACGGAGACCGCCAGGAATGACACCCATGACCACTCACGACATCTACGACCCGCCCCCCGCTCCGATCCCGTGGGCCCCGCCCGATCCCGAGCCCCTGCGCTGGACGGCCGGCGACCTGACGGTCCTCGCCTCGTTCGGGGCCCTGATCCTGGCCGCCGCCGCGCTGGCCTGGCGGGTCGACCCGACGATGGCGTTCCTGATCCTCCTGGGCGGGGCCCTGGTGATCGTCGAGAGCTGGTTCACCGCCCTGGGGTTCCTCCACCAGCGGCCGATGGAGAGCCTCGGCGCCCGCTGGAAGATCTTCCTCGCCGCCCTGATCCCCTGGCTCCTCGGCCTCGGCCTGGCCGCCGCCCTGATGCTCGGCCTGTTCTACCTCTCCGACCGGGCGGGCTGAGGACTCGGGACTTGGGACTTAGGGCTCGGGACTCAGGACTCAGTTTAATCCAGGATTCTTCCGATCATTCCACCTATTCGAGGAGAGAGCGGGGACGGGCACGACGAACTCGGGACGGTGTCGGTTCGCTGGCACCGAGTCCCGAGTCCTGAGTCCTGAGTCCTGCGAACGCCATGCCCGAGACCGCCACGCCCGCCCTGCTCGACCCCGAGTTCCTCCACAAGCTCGAACAGCTCGAGCTGGTGAGCAAGAAGATCTTCGTCGGCCGGATGAAGGGGGAGCGCAAGAGCAAGCGGCGGGGGTCGTCGGTCGAGTTCGCCGACCACCGCCAGTATTCGGTCGGCGACGACCTCCGGCACATCGACTGGAACGTCTACGGCCGGCTCGATCGGCTGTTCCTCAAGCTGTTCCTGGAGGAGGAAGACCTCCACTTCTACACCCTGCTCGACACAAGCCTGTCGATGGACTTCGGCGAGCCGACCAAGCTCCATTACGGCAAGCAGGTCGCCGCGGCGCTGGCGTTCATCGGCCTGGTCAACCACGACCGGGTGATGCTCGACACCTTCAGCACCGGGCTCGAAGCGGGGATGAACAGCGTCCGAGGGCGGTCGCAGATGTACCGGATCGTCGGCTATCTCGACCAGCTCAAGGCCAATGGTGCCAGCGACCTGACGGCCGCCGCGAAGGCGTTCGCGATCAAGCATTCGGGCAAGGGGGTGGTCGTGATCATCTCCGACTTCCTCGACAAGCGCGGCTACGAGCCCGCCCTCCGCTACCTCCTGGCCCGGAACATGGACATCTACGTCGTCCACGTCCTGAGCCGCGAGGAGGTCGAGCCCGAGATCGTCGGCGACCTCCGGCTGGTCGACGCCGAGGACGACGACATCGCCGAGATCACCGTCAGCGCCCCCCTGCTCCGACGCTACAAGGACAACCTCAACGCCTTCGTCGGCGGCCTCAAGGAGTGGTGCACCAGGCGCGGGATCACTTATATCTTCACCACGAACCAGAATCCGTTCGACAAGCTGATCCTCAATTATTTGCGGGAACGGGGGCTGGTCCGATGAGCTACGGGCTCCATCATCCGTCCGTCCTGCCGCCTCGGCTGCGGGAAAATTGGAGGTTCGGCATGCGCACGCCTTCGGTTGTCGCGAGATGGGCGGTCGCCGAGATCGTGTCCCAGCTTGTCTCGGGCTTCATGGCGCTCGGCTGCTTCGCGATCGCAGCAGGCGGCCTCCTCGCGGTCGGCATGGCCTTTGGGCCGGCGGATCGGGGCCAGCCGACTTCCCTGCTGACAAGCATGGTTGGCGCGGCATCGCTGGGCGTCTTGTTCGTGATCTACCGGGCGGTGCGGGACCAGACGCGCCCAGAGTCCCTACCGCCGCCGGTCGCGTTGAACTCGGGACGATCCTCCCCGCTCTATGACCGCGAACTCGATGGGCCGATCTGATCTCGGAAGAGAAGGCTGGAAGCGTGACGATCAAGAACCTTTACATCTTCGTCGGGGTCACGGCCCTGCTGGTCTCGTACATCCTCTACATGATGATCCGCGCCCGGAAGGGCGAGCGCCCGGGGCATGAGGACCGCGACGCGGAGCTTTGAACCCGGAGCTTCCGGGAAACGAAATTGTCGGGTGGTTCGAGCCTCGGCGAGGCCCACCACGAATTCGGATGGCGGGCCTCGCCGAGGCTCGAACCGCCCGACAAAGCTTGCCGACGGGCGAAGTTCGCGAGATTCGGGCCAAACGGGGAGGGGTGACGCGATGGGACTCGGGCCGGTGCAGTTGATCAGCCCGCTGGGCCTGACGTACTGGGCGGTGCTGGCCGGTATCCCCGTGGGGATCATCGCGCTGTACTTCCTCAAGCTCCGGCGGCGCCCGGTGCAGGTGCCCAGCACCCTGCTCTGGAAGCGGAGCCTGGAGGACCTCCACGTCAACAGCCTGTTCCAGCGGCTGAGGAAGAACCTCCTGCTGTTCCTCCAGCTCCTGGCCGTGTTGCTGGTGATGCTGGCCCTGGCCGGGCCTCGGATCAGGGGGTCGTCGCGCCTGGGCGAGCGGTACGTCCTGGCGATCGACAACTCGGCGAGCATGGGCGCCACCGACGTCGAGCCGACCCGGCTGGAGAAGGCCAAGGCCGAGGCGAGGAAGATCGTCAACGCGATGGAGTCGAACGACCTGGCGATGGTCGTCACGTTCTCCGACCGGGCCAAGGTCGTCTCGAACTACACGGGCAACCGGACCCTGTTGAACCAGCGGATCGACGCCATCGGGCCGACCGAGGCGACCACCTCGCTCCGCGAGGCGCTCCAGGTGGCGGCCGGGCTGGCCAACCCCTCGAAGCAGGCCGAGGGCGTGGCGGCCAACAACATCGTCCCGCCCAAGCTGAAGATCTACACCGACGGCGGGTTCGCCGACGTCGAGGGGTTCAGCCTCGGCAACCTGGAGCCCGAGGTCGTCGTCATCGGCACCGCCGGCCCCTCGCCCGACGCCAAGGCCGACGACCGGGCGAAGGCCGACGCCAAGGCCCGGCCCCCCTCGAACAACGTGGCCATCCTCGCCCTCCAGACCCGCCGGAACGAGGAGAAGCCCGACGTCTACCAGGTCTTCGGCCGGGTCCATAACTTCCGGGCCGAGGACGTCGCCACCGAGGCCAGGCTGTTCAAGCTCGACCCCGCCCGGCCCGGCTCGCCCGGGACGCTGCTCGACGCCATCGCACTCAAGGTCGGCAAGCAGGCCGACCAGTCGTTCAACTTCGACCTGCCCGACACCGGCGCCGCCGAGCTGGAGGTCCGCCTCGACGTCCAGGACGACCTGCCGCTCGACAACCGGGCCTTCACCCTCATCGGCGCCCCGAGGAAGGCCCAGATCCTGGTCGTCACCGAGGGGAACCGCTACCTCGTCGACACCCTCCGGACCCCGCTGGCGACCGACCGGGCCGACGTCATCATCGTCACCCCGGCCGACTACAAGACCGACGCCTACAGGCGGGACGTCGCCGCCGGGCGGTTCGACCTGGTCATCTACGACCGCTTCCGGCCCGAGGCCAACCCCGAGGCCAACGCCCTCTACTTCGGCGCCCTGCCCCCGGGCCCGGCGTACGACAAGACGCGGGCGGTCGAGAGCCCGGCGATCCTCGACGTCAACGCCTCGCACCCCTTGATGCAGTACATCCGCGAGCTGTCGGTCGTCCGCGTGCTCAAGGCGACGATCGTCGACCCGCCGCCGGGCTCGACCGTCCTGTTCGAGGGCGACTCCGGCCCGCTCGCCTTCGTCGCCCCGCGCAACGGCTTCTCCGACGCCGTCGTCTGCTTCCCGCTGGTCGAGGGGCGGACGTTCAACACCGACTGGGTGACGAAGTACAGCTTCCCCCTGTTCCTCTTCAACACCCTGCAGGCGCTGGGCAACGCCCGCGAGTCGGCCGGCGAGGAGGTCCACGGCCCGGGCCAGCCGGTCATCCTCCGCGCCGAGTCGGCCCCGGCCACGATGACCATCACCGACCCGAAGGGGAAGGCCGCTGCGACGGTCTCCCGGACGGCACAGGGGACGTTCCTGTTCAACGAGGCCAACGCCACGGGGATCTACCACGCCAAGTGGCCGCCGCAGGGCGTCCAGGCGTTCGCCGTCAACCAGTTCGACCTCCGCGAGAGCGACCTGGCCCCCCGAGGCCTCGTCCCCGACGGGATCGACCCCGACTCGACCGCCGCCGAGCCCTACAAGATCAAGATCGGCTACAACCCCGTCGCCGGGACCCGCCGCTCGATCCAGGCCCCCCACGACTGGTGGAAACCGATCGCCGTCCTCGCCCTGATCGTCGTCTGCCTGGAGTGGTACATCTACAACCGGCGGGTCTACATCTGACCTTCCTTCGGAAAAGCGGTCAGCGGTCAGCGGTCAGCTTTCAGCGGTCAGCTCTTGTAGGGCAGGACTTATCCTGCCGGACCGGTCGAGAGACGGCAGGACAAGTCCTGCCCTTCGGGAAACGCTCGGAGGAATGCGATCATAACGGCGGGCGTTCAGCGATAGTATTTCCGGGATTGCTGAAAGCTGACCGCCGATCGCTGACCGCTCCAAGCGAAGAGGACATCATGGGCTTCGACTCCTTCGACAACCCGGGCTCGGTCCCGCTCGCCCCGGACCTCGACGCGATGGTCCGGGGGGAGCTGGCCGGCGATGAGAAGCTGGTCTGGGCCGGCCAGCCGATCGCGGGTCGGATCTCGATGGGGGCGATCCCGGTCTCGATCATGGGGGTCTTCTTCACCGGGTTCGCGGTCGTCTGGATGGTCATGGCGCTGGTGATCGTCGGCGGGGGCATGGTGGCGGTGAGCGGCCGGCCGGCGTTCGGGCTCGGGGGAGCTGTCTTCGCGCTGTTCGGCCTGCCGTTCCTGGCCGTCGGGCTGGGGATGCTGACCTCGCCGATCTGGGCGGGGCGGCGGGCGTTGAAGACGTGTTACGCCCTGACCGACCGCCGGGTCATCGTCTGGAATCCCGGCTGGCTCGGCGGCGTCCAGGTCCGGAGCTACCGCCCTCAGGAGCTGGGCTCGATGACCCGGAACCAGCGGTCCGACGGCTCGGGCGACCTGATCTTCCGCGAGTTCACGACCTTCGGGCCGAACGGCCGGAGGAACGTCACCCGCGACGGCCTGATGGCCGTCGAGCGCGTGCGGGAGGTCGAGGCCCTGATCCGCTCGACCCTCCTCCGCGACCGCGACTGAGGCGAATTCGACCATGCCACGAGTCATCCCCGGCGGCCTGATCCTGGCGATCGTCGCGACGTTTTCCGGCCCGGTCCGGGCCGGCGACTCGCCCGAGGAGAAGGCCCTCGCGTACCTCGCCCGCGAGGTCCCGCGCTGGTCGGCCGAGAACCGCTGCTTCTCCTGCCACAACAACGGCGACGCCGCCCGCGCCCTCTACGAGGCCGTCCGGCTCGGCCGCCCGATCAAGGCCGAGGCCACGGCCGACACCGACCGCTGGCTGGCCCGGCCCGAGGGGTGGGAGAAGAACGGCGGCGACGGCCCGTTCAGCGACAAGGCGCTCGCCCGGCTCCAGTTCGCCTCGGCGCTGGCCTCGGCCGTCGAGTCGGGCCGGGTCCGCGATCGGGATGCCCTGGCCCTCGCCGCGACCCGTCTGGCCGACGACCAGGCCGACGACGGCTCGTGGAAGGTCGACGACCAGGACCGGGTCGGCTCCCCCGCGACGTATGGCCGCCCCCTGGGCACCTGGATCGCCCGGGAGACCCTCCGGATCGCCGATCGGGATCGATTTTTCGCCCCGATCGACCGGGCCGACGCCTGGCTCCGCCGCCTGCCGATCGCGAACATCCTCGACGCCTCGACGGTCCTGCTGGCGAAGGCTTACGACGATCCGGCGGGCGGGCTCGAACGTCGGACCCGGGCCCTCGACCTGCTCCGCCAGGGACAGTCGCCCGAGGGCGGCTGGGGGCCGTTCGCGACCTCGCCGCCCGAGGCGTTCGACACCGCCCTGGCCCTCCTGGCCCTCGACGGGCACCGCGACCGGCCCGGCGTGGCCGGGATGATCGCCCGGGGACGGTCCTTTCTCGTCGACGCCCAGCAGCCGGACGGGAGCTGGGCCGAGACCACCCGCCCTGCCGGCGCCGAGAGCTACGCCCAACGGCTCTCGACGACCGGATGGGCGACGTTGGCTCTGCTGAAGGTCAAGGTGCCGTGACAGGTGCAACCGATCCCCAAAACGTAGGGTAGGGCTTGCTACCCCCGTGAACATGCGGTGGTGTCTGAGGGTAGCTAACGAGGTTTCGTAGGGTAAGTGACCCATTTCCTGGTGTCCCACACATGGTCACTCAAGCCCGCCGCCATCGCCGGAGTTCGGGCCTGCCACGGCCCCTCGCCCTCCCGGCCTCGCAGCGTCCGCACCGGCCAGCAGAAGTTGTAACTGAACCCGATGGAGTAGGAAGCCGCCCGGTACATCGCCAGGTCCTTCGAGAACGCGCAGGTCTTGCGACGCTTCCGCGAATTCTGGTGCCGATCGGTCCCGTTGTTCCGCTCCACGAACGACGTGTTGATCGTCGTGCTCGCCGACGACCGACCCAGCAGGTACAGCGTGCCGAAGACCAGCGCCCGCACCACCTCCACCACCCGGCCCTTCTCGCGCCGCTTGCGGACCGTCGCATAGCAGAGGTCGGCGGGGACGACCTTCGCCGGCCAGGGCGGGCGGCCCGGCCCCGGACGCCTGGGCCGGGGCGTCTTGACGCCGTAGACCTGGCCGATCGCCGTCTCATACGGGGCGTGCTCGTCGCTGGTCCGCAGCAGGTCAGTCCGCCCTCCGGTCCGGTCATGGACCTGGCGGATCAGCCGCTCGCTGGTCTGGCCGTCACGCTCGCCCGGGACCAGGGCCAGGAGCAACCGGCTCTCGGGGTCGACGGCCGTGTGATCCCAGTCGTCGCCTCGCAACCGATCCAGTGGATCGGTCGGGTCGCGCGACGCCTCCTTCTTGGCGACGTACCCCCACTTCTCATCGACCTGGACCTCGCGCGTCCGGGGGGAAAGCGCCACGAGCTCGTCGTGGAGCCTCTCGGCGTGGGCACCGGCCTTGGCCAGGTAGCGGGTCACGGTGTTCTTGTCGACCTCGACCAGGCGGCCGGTGGCCCGCGTCCCGCAGCCCTCGCGGAGGTGGTTCAGGAGGGCCAGGGCCTTCTCGTCGGGCAGTCGGGCGTGCTCCAGGACGGTGCCCTTGCGCTCGGAGAAGGACCGCTTGCAGGTGCGGCAGTAGACAAGGCGGATGCGGCGACCTTTGCCACTGTCGCCGCGGATGTGGAGGTTTTCCCCGCCCCGGACACCGGCCTGGAGACAATCGGAATTCTGGCAACAGAAGTGGTCGATGGGAGCCATTCTGGGCATCCCTACGCGTAAAATCCAAATGGCCCACGACCTGGGCCGCTTACCCCTCAGCGAATGAAGTAGCAAAATCAGCGAGTCAACGCCAGACACCACCCGCGATTTTCGCCCGGGATTAATGATGATCCCCCACCGAACGGGGCGTAGAATAGTCTTGCTGACACGCCCGCTAGCGTGGGCCGACCATCGGGTGAAGGGGAGGCGACGATGCGACCGGATCGACCTGTCGGGCTTCTGATGGTGTTCGCCCTCCTCGGATCGGCCACGGCCCGAGGGGCCGACCCGGCGGCCGTCCTGAAGGAGAAGGGGCTCACGAAGTCGGGCACCGTCTACCTGATCGAGGACGAGAAGCCCGTCCTGGAGAAGCTGAAGGAGGTCAAGGCCCTCTTCGCCAGCTACGGCCAGGCTGCCGAGCGTCAGGCCGCCCAGGCGCAGATCGCGTACAACCTGGCCGAGATGGGCCAGCAGCACGCCGCGATGCAGCAGGAACTGAACGCGCTGAACCAGCAGTCCAGGTCCCGGGTCGGGGGGCGGATGGGCCGGATGGCCAACTCGCCCCAATTTAACCCGGTGGCCGCCGAGCGGGTCCAGATGCAGGCGGCGATGAACGAGCTGTCGGCGAACCAGAAGACCCTCAAGTCGCAGGTGCTCTCGGCCAAGGACAAGACGGCGCTCGACGCCGAGATCAAGAAGCGGGCCGAGGCCTTCAAGGGTGCCCTGGTCGAGCTGAGGCCGATGGTCGACCAGGTGACCAAGGCATACGCCGACCTGGATGCTGACGAGGCGGTCAAGAAGGCCCGCGACGAGCTGGCGAAGGAGACCCACGCCAACATCAAGCTCGGCCCGTCCGAAGCCTTCAAGGCGGCGGAGAAGTACCTCGCCCGCGCCGAACGCGAGGTCCTCGGCAAGAGGCCGTCGGCCGCCGTCTCGAAGAAGGCGAAGGCCAAGAAGTGACCGGGCGGGTCGCGCCGAGTCCGGCCGGGACCGAACCCAGGGCGTGCCCCGGGCTGTCTGGCGATTCGTGAGATCTCGATCGACGGGAATGGGGCGGTCAGCAATGAGCATCGTGCAACGGGAATGGGGCGGTCAGCAATGAGCATCGTGCAGCGGATGCGGGCGGGCTTGAAAGACTCGATGAAGGCGAAGGACGCCCTGCGGACGAATTTCCTCCGCTACTGGATCGCCCAGCTCACGCTGGGGACCGGCGAGGAGATGTCGGACGCGGACGCGATCAAGAAGATGCGCGGGGTGGTCAAGGAGGCGAAGTCGGGCCAGACGACCTGGAGCCCCGAGGAGATCGCCCTGATCTCCGAGTGGGTCCCCGCGTCGCTCGGCCCCGACCAGATCGCCGAGGCCCTGGCCGGCTCGGCCGACGCGATCAAGGCCGCGCCCAAGGAAGGCATGGCGATGGGGATCGCCATGAAGGCGCTGGCCGGCAAGCCGGTCGACTCCGACGACGTCAAGGCCGCCGTCGCGGCCATCCGGGGCTGACCCGGTGACCACCAAGGACGAGATCGTCAGGGACTGGCTCCCCCGCTACACGGGCCGGGCGCTCGACGCGTTCGGCCCGTACATCCTCCTGAGCAACTTCGGCCTCTACGTCGAGCTGTTCGCGAGCAAGTTCGACGTCGAGGTCCTCGGCCGCGACCGGCCCATGCAGTCGGCGACGGCGCAGGACATCACCATCGTCAACTTCGGCATGGGCAGCGCGATGGCCGCGACGGTGATGGACCTGCTCTCCGCCGTCGGGCCCAAGGCCGTGCTCTTCCTGGGCAAGTGCGGCGGCTTCAAGAAGACCCGCGTCGGCGACTTCATCCTGCCGATCGCCGCGATCCGGGGCGAGGGGACCAGCAACGACTACCTCCCCGCCGAGATCCCCGCCCTGCCGTCGTTCCGGCTCCAGCGCGCCGTCTCGGCGACGATCGTCGAGCACCATCTCGACTACTGGACCGGCACCGTCTACACGACCAACCGCCGGGTCTGGGAGCACGACCAGGCGTTCAAGGATTACCTCACGAAGATCCGCGCCCTGGGGATCGACATGGAGACGGCGACGATCTTCATCGTCGGCTTCGCCAACCACATCCCCAAGGGGGCGCTTTTGCTCGTCTCCGACAACCCGATGAGCCCCGAGGGGGTGAAGACCTCGCTGAGCGACCGGGCGGTGGACGAGAAATACGTCCGGGCCCACCTGGAGGTCGGCATCGACTCGCTGATCGAGCTGCGGGACTCGGGGGAGTCGGTCAAGCATTTGCGGTTTGAATGAATCATGCATAGTTTCATATCGGAAATCCCGGATCTCAGTGGGAGTTATGCAGCTGCTCCATCGGACGATCGTGTGATTGGAGTCTGGGCCATCTTCGTAGGGTGGGTCGAGCCTCGGGCGAGCCCCACCACGGA
>JAJYDH010000530.1 GCA_021777685.1 Planctomycetota bacterium
CAGGCGGCAACGGCCAGGTGGGGCTCTCCCTTCAGGATGTCGCCGATCATCCGGGTGCAGGAGCCGCCAGGGCCGACCTCGACGAAGGCGCGGACCCCGTCCTCATACGCCCGTCGGACGACGGCCGGGAAGTCGACCCCGAGCAGGGCGTGGGCCAGGATCGACTCGGCCGCCGAGGCCCGGTCGACCGGGTACGACCGCCCTTTCGCCGCGCTGTAGAACCGGACGCCGGGCGGGGGCTCGGTCGAGAGCAGGTGGAGGTCGTGATAGGACGCTTCGACGGCGCGGACGACCTCGCAATGGACGGTGCTGACCAGCGGGAGCGGGTGGAACCGGCCGCCGGTCGCCTCGACCAGCCGCCGGACCGCGCCCCTCTGCCCGCCGACCACGCACTGGCGATCGGTGTTGACGATCAGGAGATAGGCCCGGTCGATCCCGCCGAGGGCCGCTCGGATCTTCTCGGCGGGGCGCTGGAGGATGCCGGCGACCCACTCGACCGGCTCGTCGTCTTCGAGCCCCCAGGCGACCCGGGCGGCGTCGCAGCGGCCGGCCAGGTCGGACCGGAACAGGGGCGAGGCGTCGAACCGGCGGAACATCTCGTCGCGCCCGGTCCAGGCTTCCAGCGAGAACAGCGCCGTCGTCTCCCCCAGGCTGTAGCCGATCGCCGAGTCGGGCGCAACGCCGCAAGACCGGAGCAGGTCGGCGACGAACGTCCCGAGCGAGACCTGGCCGAAGATCGCCGCGCGGTGGTCGTCGGACTCGGCGGGCGGGTCGACGTTCCAGTACGTCCCGCTCGCCATCTGGCTTCGCAGGAGCAGGTTCGCGGCGTCCTGGCCCCGGAGCACTTCGGGCCAGTGGGCCGAAAGCTCGCGCCCCATCCCGGCGAAGTGGTTCCCCATCCCGGGGAAGACGAACGCCAGGCCCGACCCGGGCCCGAGCGGCCTGGGTGAGAACGCCACCCGGTCGCCCGGTCGGATTCTCGGATGCTCCTCGCCCGAGGCCCGCCGCCGGGCCGTCGCGATCCCGTCGCGGAGCGAATCCGGCCCGTCGGCCACGATCGCCGCCGCCAGCTTTCGCGCGGGATCGCCTCGATGGGCCCGCCACCAGCGGGCCGCGACCTCCTCGATCGGCCAGTCGGTCGACCCCGCCAGGGCCTCCAACTCGTCCAGCCCCCGGAGGACTTCAGAGACGTCATCCCCCTCGACGGCGAACAGGCCAGCCGGCCGGGGGCCGATCGGATGGAGGCGGTCGGGCGTGGTCGCGAGGGCCGCCGGCTCGTACCCTTCGAGGACCGCGAAGGCCGCGTTGCCGTCGATCCCCGACCCGCCGACGACCGCCCGCCGAGGCCCATTCGCCCGGTCCCTGAGCCAGTACTGAGGGCCTCGCGGGGCGAGGAACGGGCCGGATGCCCCACGTCGGAGCGGCGGCAGGATCTGCTGATAGAGGCTCAGCACCGCCTTGACCAGCGAGGCCAGGCCCGAGGCCGCGCCGGCGTGGCCGACGTCGCCGGTCGCCGAGCCCAGGGCGCATCCCTCGGCCCCGGGCCAGCCGGACGGCTCGACCCCGCCCGGGTCGAGATAGCCGACGGTCGAGGGCGCGACGCCCGACTCCTCGAAGGCCCGGCTCGCCGCGTCGGGGGCCGCGGGCCCGGTGGCGACGCCGACGCCCCGGACGACCGCATAGACCCTGTCTCCGTCCCGCTCGGCGTCGTCGAGCCGCTTGAGGACCACGACCGCCGCGCCGTCGGCCGGAGTCTCATCGGGCCGGAGCATCGCCTCGGCGATTGAGGCCCGGAGGTCGCCCGGCAGGTCGACGGCGCCGACGATCGCCTCGTCCAGCTCGCCCCGGCGGAGCAGGCGGCAGGCGACGTCGAGCGCCCGGAATCCGGACGTCTCCTCGGCCGAGACGGTGAAGCTCGGCCCGCCCAGGCGGAACTCGCGGGCGACCCGGCTGGCGACGATGCTCCCGAGCGCCCCCATCGTCCGGTTGGCCGAGAGCGCCGGCCCGAAGGCGTCGCGGAGCCTCGACACCCAGGCGGCCAGCGCCTCCTCCGTCAGCCCGAGGCGCAGCCGATCGTTCCACTCGCGGGCCCTGTCGAGCAGCGACCAGCGGACGTGGAAGTTGGTCGTGTTCAGGTCCAGCCCGAGGCCGACGAAGCACCCGCACCGGAGCCGGGGCCGGTCGTCCCACCCCGCGTCGGCGATCGCCTCGGCGGCCAGCCGGAGGAACAGCGACTGCTGGGGGAGCATCTCCTCCAGCTCCCGAGGAGGGATGCGGAACCGGTCGGTCGGCAGCGCGACCTCGTCGATCCGATAGGCCAGCGGAGGACGGCCGGCGCCCCATCGGCCGGGGTCGGCCCCCCACCAGTGTTTCGGCGCGGTCGGCTCGCCCGCGATCGGCCCGCCCAGGACCCGCTCCTGGAAGGCGTGGAGGCCCTCGAAGGGGCCGAAGTGGGCGGCCAGGCCGACGATGGCGATGGGCTCGGCGTCGGGCCGGTCGGGGGACGAGGCCACGCCGGTCGACCCCTCACCCCAACCCTCTCCCGCAAGGGGAGAGGGAGCCAGATGCTCGCTCCGCTCGGAAGTTAGAGAAAGCGTCGGTGGTCGGAGCGGACTGCCCCCCTCTCCCCTTGCGGGAGAGGGCTGGGGTGAGGGGGTCGCCGCACCACCATCGGCGGTCTTCTCAACAGTCCCCATCCACTCCTCGATCAGCACATGGGCATTGATCCCGCCGAAGCCGAACCCGCTCAGCGCCACCCTCCGGGGAATCCCCTCGGCCCGACGCTCCCAGGGCTCGGGCCGGGCCAGGAGGCGGAAGGGGCTATTCTCCACGTCCAGGCCGGGGGCGGGACGGACGAAGCCGGCGGTCGGGGGCAGGACGCCGTACTTCAGGGCGAGCAGGACCTTCAGCAGCCCCGCCGCGCCGGCCGCCGTGAGGGCGTGGCCGACGTTCGACTTGACCGAACCGATCACGCAGCCGCCGGGCGTCGGCTCCGAGCCCGCCCAGAGCGCCCTCATGCTGGCGAACTCGACCGCGTCGCCGACCGGCGTGCCGGTGGCGTGGCATTCGATCAGGTCGACGTCGGTTGGGTCCCAGCCGGCCCGGTCGTAGGCCGCCCGCATCGCGCGGAGTTGCCCTTCGGAGTGGGGGGCGAGCAGGCCGCCGTCGACGTCGTTCGACAGGCCGATGCCGGCGATCACGCCGTAGATCGTGTCGCCCTGGCGGACGGCGTCGGCCAGGCGCTTGAGGACGAACATCCCCGAGCCTTCGCCCACCACCAGCCCGTCGGCCGCCTCGCCGAAGGGCGAGGCGGTGCCCGTTGGCGAGAGGGCCCGGAGCTGCGAGAAGCCCATCTGCGTATACAGCGGGTCGGGCCTCGAAAGCCCGCCGGTCAGCATCGCGTCGGCCCGGCCGGCGATCAGCTCGTCGCTCGCCAGCTTGAGGGCGTAGAGCGACGAGGCGCACGCCGCGTCGATCGTGTAGGCCCCCCCGCCCAGGCCGAGCGCCCGGGCCAGGAGGCCGGCGGGCAGCCCGGCGGCCCGGGTGTTCAGCGGCTCGAACCCTTCGGGGGGGCCGGCGTCGATCCCGAGGGCTTCCTCGAAGGCCCGGCCGAGGGTCGCGCGGGCGATGGCCGAGGCGGTCTCGGTCGGCAGGACGATGTTGCCGAAGACGACGCCGACCCTCGACCGGTCGACCCCCTCGGTCCTCGCGTCTCGCCAGGCGGCCCGGCCGGCGTGCAGGGCCAGGTGGAACATCGGGTCGAGCCGGTCGAGCGGCGCCGGGTCGAGGTCCAGCCCTTCCGGGTCGAGCCTGAAGCCCTCGACGAAGCAGCCCCGGGTCGAATAGACGTGGTCGGGCCGGGCGACGGCCGGGTCGTAGGCGTCGCGACTGTCAAGGAGCCATCGGCCGGGCGGGACCTCGCGCGTGGCGGCGACCCCGTCGCGGACGTTGGCCCAGAATCGGTCCAGGTCGGGCGATCGGGCGAAGATCCCCCCGATCCCGACGATCGCCACCCGATCATCCCGCGTCATGGTCGCTCGCCCGTCCTCGCCCGTCACTTCGACTCGGCCTGCGCCGCCCGGTTCCGGCGGAACGCCGACCTGAGGGAGGCGTCGATCACGCATTCGTAATCCTCGATCCTCGCGACCGGCTCGCCCCGGCCGTCGAGGAAGTCAACATCGGCGCGGGCCCTGTGCGGCCCGGCCTCGGTCACGCGGGCGACGACGCGGACGCCCTCGGCCGGGAAGGCCCGGCGGAACTGGCGGTAGCGGCCGACGAACGTCGGCAGCGAGCCCGACCCGGTCCGCTCGACGCTCCAGAGGATCATCATCTGGAACGCGCAGTCGAGCGCCAGCGG
>JAJYDH010000044.1 GCA_021777685.1 Planctomycetota bacterium
GTCCCAGATCCCGATCCCGGCCGTGCAGTGCTTGACGGCGGCGTCCATGTCGAGCCACTGCGGCGCCGGCTGCTTGCCGGCGACGATCACGTTGACGTAGTCGCGGCTCCGGAGGCAGTGGTCCGTCACCGAGAGCAGGGTGTTGGCGTCGGGCGGGAGGTAGACCCGGACGACGTTGGCCTTCTTGTTGACGACGTGGTCGATGAACCCGGGGTCCTGGTGGCTGAAGCCGTTGTGGTCCTGCCGCCAGACGTGCGAGGTGAGCAGGTAGTTCAGCGAGGCGACCGGCCGGCGCCAGGAGATCTTCTTGCACGATTCGAGCCACTTGGCGTGCTGGTTGAACATGGCGTCGATGATGTGGATGAACGCCTCGTAGCACGAGAAGAACCCGTGCCGGCCGGTCAGCAGGTAGCCTTCGAGCCACCCCTGGCACTGGTGCTCGGAGAGCATCTCCATGACCCGGCCGTCGACGGCGACGTGGTCGTCGTTCGGGTAGATCTCGGCGACCGACTCGCGGTTCGTGACCTCGAAGACCTCGTTCCAGCGGTTCGAGTTGGTCTCGTCCGGGCTGAAGACGCGGAAGTTGGCCCGATCGGCGTTCAGGGCGAGGACGTCGCGGAGCATCTTGCCCTGGACCCTCGTGGCCTCGGCCTCGACGGCTCCGGGCTTGGTGACGGCGACGGCGTAGTCGCGGAAGTCGGGCAGGCGGAGGTCCTTGAGCAGGAGGCCGCCGTTGGCGTGGGGGTTGGCCCCCATCCGCCGGTCGCCCTTCGGGGCCAGCTCGGCCAGCTCGGGCACGAGCGACCCGTTCGCGTCGAACAGCTCCTCGGGCCGGTACGACTTCATCCAGTCTTCGAGGATCTTGACGTGCTCGGGCTTCTCGGCCAGGCCCGAGAGCGGGACCTGGTGGGCGCGGAAGGTCCCCTCGATCTCGACGCCGTCGACCACCTTCGGGCCGGTCCAGCCCTTGGGCGAGCGGAGGACGATCATCGGCCAGCGGGGTCGATCGGCGAACGTGAACCCGCCCGACCGGGCATTCGCCTGGATCTTCTTGATCTCGCCGATGACCTTGTCGAGCGTCTCGGCCATGAGCTGGTGCATCGCCTCGGGGTCGTCCCCCTCGACGAAATACGGGGTGTAGCCGTACCCCTTCATCAGGTCGGCCAGCTCGTCGTGGGAGATCCGGGCCAGCACGGTCGGTCCGGCGATCTTGTAGCCGTTGAGGTGGAGGATCGGCAGGACCGCGCCGTCGCGGGCGGGGTCGAGGAACTTGTTCGAGTGCCAGCTCGTCGCCAGCGGCCCGGTCTCGGCCTCGCCGTCGCCGACCACGGCGCAGACGAGCAGGTCGGGGTTGTCGAACACCGCGCCGTAGGCGTGCGAGAGCGAATAGCCCAGCTCGCCCCCCTCGTGGATCGAGCCGGGGGTCTCGGGCGCGACGTGGCTGGGGATGCCGCCGGGGAACGAGAACTGCTTGAACAGCCGCTTCATCCCCTCCTCGTCGGCCGGGATGTTCGAGTAGACCTCGCTGTAGGTCCCCTCCAGATAGGTGTTGGCCACCAGGCCCGGCCCGCCGTGGCCGGGGCCGGCGACGTAGACGACGTTGAGGTCGTGCTTCTTGATCGCCCGGTTGAAGTGGACGTAGATGAAGTTGAGGCCGGGCGTGGTGCCCCAGTGGCCCAGGAGCCGGGGCTTGATGTGCTTCAGCTCCAGCGGTTCCTTCAGGAGCGGGTTGTCCATCAGGTAGATCTGGCCGACGGACAGGTAGTTCGCGGCCCGCCAGTAGGCGTCCATCTTGCGAAGCTCGTCGGTCGACAGGGTGCCGGGCGCGGTCGAAACGGTGGCCAAGGGAAAACCCTCGAAGGAAACGGATCGGGCGGGTCGTCGCGCGTCGATCCTTCGACCCCGCTGCCGCGACGTGCCCGGTTGAGAGTCTAAGGCATTCCCGCCGGGGGTCAACAGCCCCTCGCGTCCGGCCCGATCAGCGTCCGGGGCCGGCATCGTCGTCGGACGGCCGATCCGGCGGGGCGGGCGGGACCGGCCGATAGATCTTGACCCAGCCGCCCGGCTGGAGCGAGTCCATCCTCAGTTCGCCCTCCTGGACCTTGTCCCTGTCGGATTCCTTCCCCTGGAAATCGACGTTCTGGTGATAGACCGCGATGAGCTTCCCGCCCTGCTCGACCCGGGCGACGATGGCCGTGTGGTGCGGATATTCGTGGTGCCAGGTGACGTAGCGGGTCCGGCCGACCGACCGCTTCCCGTGGAACACGGCGTCGCGGAACTGAAGGATGTCGCCGGGCAGGGCGTCCTTGAACTCGGCCACGGGCGCGCCCCAGACGTAATCCCCCTTGGGGTCGCTGAGGGGGAACCCGCGGGCCCCGGCGTCCCGGAGGGCCTCGATGGCGAGGGTGATGCAGATCCCGTCGCCGACCGGCTTGCCGAGGTTCGACCTCGCGAACGCGGCGACCTTCTCGTTCAGGGGCGGCAGCGGCTCGGCCTTCTTCGCCGGGCCGGCACCGGCGATGTTTGCCGCGATGATGAGCACCAAGGCGGATCGACGCATCCGATCACCCCTCACCGATGACCCGGTTGAACTCGTCGCGGAGGGCCCGGCGGAGCGCCGCCGTCTCGGGCGGCCCGGAGCCCTTCATCAGCCAGAGGGCGGCCTGGTGGAGCGCGGCGGCGTGGGAGACCTGGACCGCCACGCCGTCCCGCCAGAACCCGGCCATGAACCCGACGAAATCCTCGACGATCACCTCGATGTCCTCGTTCGGGTCGAGCCGGCGCGAGCCGGTTGCGCTGACGCCGAGGGCGAGGAACGACCAGGCCCGATTCGTCTGGTTCGCCGGGTTGGCGAAGCTCGACCCGAGGCCGTGGAACGTCCCTCCAGCATAGCCGGTCTCTTCCGCCAGCTCACGGCGAGCGGCCGATTCGGGGTCGGATTCGCCCGGGTCCATCGTCCCGCAGGGGAGCCCCGTCAAGATCTCCGCCGCGCCGTGGCGATACTCGCGGGCGAGGACGATTTTACCGTCCGGGGTCAGCGGGACGACGTTGATCCAGCCGGGGAATTCCAGGACGTGGTACGGGTCGATGACCCGACCCTCGCGGTCGACGCAGCGGTCGCTCCGGAGCTTGAGCCAGCGGTCCTCGTGCGTGATCCGGCTCTCGACGACCTTCCAGGGCTCCAGCATCGTCTCACCTCCCGACCCTGGCCTGGGCCTTCGTCCCGACCAGGAACGGGACGTTGGCCGTCGCGGCGTTCCCCTTGCCGTCGTAGACGAAGACGAACAGGCGACAGGGGCCGGTGAGGGTGGGGGCCCGGAAGGCGAAATCCTTGCCGACGGCCTCGACGATCGACTCGGGGTGGGGCGGGGGCTCGGACTCGCGGTCGCCCCCTTCGCGGCGGTCCATGCTCTCGGAGCGGACCTCCCAGCGGACGGTCAGGGGGTCGCCGTCGGGGTCCTCGACCGCGACTTTCGCCTTGTGGGATGAGCCGGGCCGGACCTCGATCGGGTCGGCCTGGCCGTCCCAGACAAGCTTGGCGATCCGAGGGGCGCGGTTCGCGGGGGGCTTGCCGGTCCACGCCTCGGTCATGACCTCGACCGCTCCCAGCCGTTCGCCCGACGGGAGGAACATCCCGAACCAGGTCGAGGTCGCCTCCTGCTTGTTGCCCCAGAGGAAGGCGTAAGAGCCCAGGCAGAGCCCCGGCTTGCCGGCGATCGACCGGGCGTAGTTGGCCTTGTAGGCGTCGGCCTTGGCGGTGCTGGTCGGCTCGATCGGCGCCTTCCACGGGGTCTGGCCGACCTCCCACGGGCCGGGAGGGCCGAACTCGGTGACGACATACGGCCGGTCGAATTTCGCCTTCTCCAGCCGATCGGCCAGCGACGAGAGGCCGCCGTAGGAGTTGATCCCCAGGACGTCGACGTCCGGGCAGAGCGTCCGGTACATCTCCAGCTTCTTGCCGCCCAGCTCGGCCACGACGGTCATGGTCGGGTGGTTGGGGTCTTCCTGGTGGGCGATTCTGGCGATCTCGTTGACCGTCTTCCAGATCTTGGGGTCGTCGCCCGACCCTTCCATCTCGTTGCCGATGCCCCACATCAGCACGGCCGGATGGTTTCGATAGCGGCGGAAGAAGCCCCGAGACTTCTCGATCTCGCCCCGGACGGCCGCCTCGTTGTCGTACCGGAACCCCTGCCGGGGCTGGCCGAGCCAGATGCCCACGGTCACGGTCAGGCCGAGTTCCTGGCAGCGGTCGAGGAGCGGTTCCAGGTCGTTCTCGCCCCAGGTCCGGATGGAGTTGCCGCCGCTCGACTTGAGAACATCCAGGTACGACCGGCCGCCGGCCCCCTTGATGAAGAAGGGCTCGCCGCCCCGGAGCATCCGGTAGCCCTGATCGGTCTTCTCGACCTTGACCGGGATGGCCCGGCTAGGGCCGTCGGCCCCGACGGAAGGGGCGACGGCCGTGGCAAGGAAGAGCAGGGCGGCGGTAGGTCTCATGGTGGGATCTCGGGATGTCGCTCAGGTGTAGGGCAGGGCTTGCCCTAATACAGTTGAATGAACCGTAAGTCGAGGCGAGGATGGGTCTTTCTGGCCCCCTCTCCCACAAGGGGAGAGGGGGCCAGAGATCGTTGGTGCTTCGAGGCTTACGGTTCATTCAACGGTATTGGGGCTTGCCCTGCCGTTCCAATCCGGACGATCTCGCGTCATCGAGGGAACGGCAGGGCAAGCCCTACCCTACATTAATCCATCACCGGCCGACCAGCGCCATCCGGGTCCCGGCCGAGGCGAGCGGGACCACGACGAGCCGGCTCTCGATCGGCCCCCGGCCGACGCCGAACGACGAGGGGACACGGGGCACGGTCCAGGTCGTCTCCAGGTCCTCGTCCCGGACGCAGAGGGGCAGGGGGACCTGGAAGACCAGGTTCCCGGTCCCGAAGAATGCGAGCAGGTACGGGAACGGCTCGGCATCGTCGAGCCGGCGGGCGATCGCGACCCACGAGAACGACCAGGCGTCGGGCAGGGCGTGGAGGTAGCAGTCCATCCCGCCGATCGACCGGCTGTCGAGGTCATGGTCGGGGTTGCTGACCCACTCGATGGCGTCCTCGAAGAACTGCATCTCCTCCTCGGGCACGACCGCCAGCGCCGCCCTGGCAAGCCCCTTGAAGGCGGCCACGGGATCATAGCTCCGGTCGCGGAGGTCGCCCCGCTTCATCGCGGCGACGAACCGGTCGAGGTCCGTGCCGATGCTCTCGGCGTGGGCGGCGTGGCAGTCGTCGCAGACCTCGAAAGAGCGGAGCGATTCGTTGCCGAGGCTGGCCGGCAGGGCGAGCCTGGGCGACTCGAAGCTGGCCCGGGGCGGGGTCGCCTCGCAGAACCGGCAGCGGGGGTCATCCTCGTCGCCGAGGTCGCGGGGGGCGATCCCGTCGAGCCGATAATTGGCGATCAGCTCATAATTGAGCGCGAAGATCAGTTCCTGCTCGGCGGCGAGCCAGTCGTAGGAGTGCCAGCCGTGGGCGTGACCTCGGCGTTGCCAGCGGTGATAGGCCGCCAGGGCGATCTGGTCGTGGTTGGGGTGCATCCTGCGCCTCTACCTCCGGTTTTAGCGGCGATGACGGCCGGGAGAAGATCCTCGAAATCCGGCCGTCGGGCGGGCCCGCCGGCCCGCCGACGACCTTAAATCGCCATGTCGCCGCCCCGGACTTGAGCGCCCGGCCCGTCGTCGATGCGGCCCTCCTCGGATCACGTCCGGTCGTGCCGACGATGCGGGACGGGCGGGCTCAGGGCGCTGTCCTTTCGGCCGGCTTCGGGGCCGGCTTGATGGGGATCTGGGCCTCCCAGAGCCGTTCGTCCCGCCTGACCATCGGGGCGTGGTAGCCCAGACGTCGAGGCGGGCCATCCTCGGCCCACTCCTTGTGATCGGCCAGCCAGGCCCGGAGCGCCTCGACCGCCCGGCGCATCTTCTCGGGGTCCATCTCCCCCTGGATGCCCAGGCAGACGAAGGCCGAGGCCGGATGGTCCTCGACCTTGACCGAGCCGACGCCCTGGCCCGACTTGCCGAGGTCGGGCGACCGGTAGACGAACTCCATCGAGACGTCGCCCGTCGCCTTCGGGTCGCGGACCATCTCCGGGGCGTAGGTGCTCACGACCGGGCTGGTCATCGCGATGTCGGACCGGGTGATGTGGTTGAACAGCGGGTAGAACAGGACGTTATCGGCCCCCGGGCTCGCGCCCTTCGCCCGGGCCACGGCGCTCCGGTAGGCCGGGTACTTCTTGACCTCGATCACGCCGGGCTCGGTCCCCTTCGGCCACCCCTCCGCGAGCGGGGCGTCGGCGTCGGCCGGTCGGGCCTTCACACCGGGGATCGCGAACTCGTCGAGCCGGGCCGGCTTGTCGTCGGCCGGGGCCGGGGACGTGGTGATCAGGAGGAAGAACAAGGTTCGTCGCATGTCAATGCTCCGGTCAAGGGGCGGGGAAACTCCAGGGGAATGTGGGACGAGGATGATCCATCGTCAACCTGTTCTTGTGTTCATGCCGCCGTTCCCCGCCCGCCCGGCTCCGGACTCGCGTCATTCCGCCTTCGACGGCCCGTAGCCGTCCTTCGGCCTGCCGTCCTCGTCGAGCTTGTCGGTCGCCCAGAGGAGGCCACGAGTGAACATGTCGAGATAAACCGGGTCGCTCATGGTCTTGTTGTTGTGGGCCAGGGTCGTGCCGAAGACCTTCCCCTTGCCGAAGGTGTTGACCCAGATCACGGGGTTCATCCGCTTGTTGCCGTCCTCGGCCAGGGCCTCGGCGAGCACGGTGGTGTTCGGCAGGACCTTGTTGATCTGATACAGTTCCTCGGGGCCCGTGACCCACTGCGAGGGGAAACCCTTCATGATGGGGTGGTCGGCCTTGACGGTCTTGACGTCGAGCGGGTGCTGCTTCCCGTGGCTCCTGGTCGAGACGCCGAGGAACTCGTGCCAGTCCTCGGTCTTCAGGTCGCGGAAGGTGTGCATCGTGCAGTGGACGACGACGCCCGGCTTGCCGTTCCGGTGGGCGTTGTAGACCTTGGCGATGAAGACGGGGTCGGAGACGTCGGCGAAGCACTCGTTGTGGACGATGACGTCGTACTTGTCCGCCCAGTTCGGGTCCTCGTAGATGCTGACCTTGTGCTTGGTCGAATTGCCGCCTTCCTGAACAAGCGTCCACTCGACGTTGGCCCGGGCCGAGACGCCCTCGGACATGATCTTCTTCTGGTTCGTGTAGTCGTGGCAACAGCCCCCGCAGACCAGCAGGGCGCGGAGCGGCTTGCCGGCCCGGGCCTCGCGAGTGAACGCCCGGGGCGAGAGGAGCAGGGCGGCCGCGATGGCGGCGGACAGGAACAGCATGGGCCTCAGGATTCGAAACGTCATCGCGGTGTGTCCTCGGTCGGAAGGTGGGAGAGTCGGACGGACCTCGCGGCGAGTCGGAGCGACCTCGCCCCTCGCTACCTTAATCCGCCGGTCGCCCGGCCGGAAGGAGGCGACGGCGGAATCGACCGGACCTGACCGCCTCGGGAAATGCGAACCCAACCCGACCGGAAGATTGTCCCCGCCGGGCCGCCCCGCTCGCTCCAACTGAAACCCAACCAAACGCCGTTGGCTCGCCTTCCAACTCGAACCCATCCGACCTGAACACTCGACCCGAGCATTGTTTACGATCACGCCCGGCGAAGCGAACTTGATGCGAGCAGACAAACCCACCGTCCCGTACCTCCCAGGAACTCGAAGCCAACCCCGTGAAGATGAACCCAACGCCCGCACCTTCAATGGAATGCGAAGCCAAACTCGGCCCCAACCCTCGTCCACTCGAAGCCAACAATGGACCCGTCATCTAGCCTTCCAACTCGAACCCAACGGCATCAGATCGCTCGTGTTCCCGGCCCGAAACGGCGAGTCCCGGGATACTATCGCGATCCGAAGGCCATCAATAACCGGGTTTCTCCGCGAAATTCGCGAGGTCGGTACCCCTGGCATGTCCCTCCCGGCGCGATGAGAATGGGAACCTTGTCGCCCATCCTCACCACTCTTGCTCGGAGCCTGCCCGCCATGACACGAACCCAACGGTCCGGACTGATCGCGGGTGGGATCTCCGGCCTCGCCCTGACGGTCGCCCTTTGCATACCCCGGGCGGAGGCCCAGAGGGACCGCGAGGCGGTCGCGTGGGAGTACAAGGTCGCCCCGTTCTCGTACAACCCGGGCGAGCGGCTCACCGACGACCAGCGCGCCGCGTCCTATGAGAAGACCCTGAATGACCAGGCCCGCCAGGGCTGGGAGCCGGTCGGGTCGCTCCTGAGCCGGGACGTGGTGCAGACCGTCGGCGGCGGCGTGACCACCCGCGACTCGGTCTCGTTCGTCGCCTATCGACGGTCGAGGCGGTGATCGGGCCGGGTCAATCCAACCGCTCGACCTGACGGGCCAGGTCGTCCCCGAAGAGGATCAGGGCCGGCCGTCGCCGTCCTCGGCCCGGAGCGGGAACCGGATCGGGCGACCTTCCTTCTGGGATCGGTAGATCGCGGTGAAGAGGGCGACGACCTGGCGGCCGTCCTCGCCGGTCACGAGGGGCGGGCGGCCTTCGAGGCAGGCGCGGAGGAAGTCCTGAATCTGGAGGGCGTGGTAGTGGTCGGCCGCGTCGAGCCCGGCGAAGCGGGCGCGGTCCTCGGCCTGGAATTCGGCGAGCCGATGCTCCTCGCCGGGGACCGTCCAGAGGTCGTTGAGCGGCGGCTCGGCGATCGTCGAGACGCCCGCGATGAAGGTGGCGCCGCGATCGGTCTCGACCCCGACCGACGCCCCGTTCGAGCCGTGGACGTGGACCTTGGTGTAGAGGCCCGGCTTCTGCGAGAGGCTGGTGATGATCGAGCCGAGCCCGCCGTTCTTGAACCGGAGGGTGGCGACGGCGGTGTCGTCGACCTCGACCTCGGGGTGATTCAGGTTCGCCCAGGCGCCGCCGACCTCCTCGACGTCGCCCATGAACCAGCGGAGGAGGTCGAGCTGGTGGGGCGACTGGTTGACCAGCACGACGCCCCCCTCAGCGTCCCAACTTCCCCGCCAGGGGTCGGACCGGTAATAGGACGGATCGCGCCAGGAGTACATCTGGAAGACGCCCAGGGCCGGCCGGCCGATTTTGCCGGCGTCGATCGCGGCCTTCATCCGGAGCACCGGCTCGTAGAACCGGCGCTGGCTGATGACGCCGAGGGTCACGCCGGCCGCCCTCGCGGCGTCGAGCATGGCGTCGGAGTCGCGGAGCGATGCCGCGAGCGGCTTCTCGACCAGGACGTGGGCGCCCGACTCGGCGGCGAGGATGGCCGCCTCGGCGTGCAGCGGGTGCGGCGTGGCCAGGAGGACGGCGTCGGGCCGGGCCTTCGCGAGCATCGCGGCGACGTCGGCGAAGGGGGTCACGCCATAGGTCGCGGCGAAGGCCTCGGCCCGCCCGAAGGTCGCGTCGCAGGCGGCGACGAAGTCGGATTCGGGCAGCGACCCGAGGGCCCGCGCGTGGGTCGCGCCGACCTTGCCGCAGCCGACCAGGGCCGTGCGTAAGCGTCGGGTCATCCGCCCCCCTCCGGGAAGTGCTTCGAGACCATCCCTCGGAGGAAGGCGAGCGATTCGGCCATCTCCTCCATGCCGTTCATGCCGTCCTCGATACTGATCCAGCCTTCGTACTGGTGCGTGGCGAGGATGCGGAAGATCGCCTCGTAGTCGTTCAGGCCCTTGCCGGTGACGCCGTGGAGCAGCCTGGGGGAGTAGCCGATGGTGCCGTCGGCCTGGCGGAGGTCGTCGAGCGTGGCCCCTTCGGCCAGATATCGGTCGCTGGCGTGCATGCTCACCACCCGGTCGGCCACGGCCTCCAGCAGGGCCACCGGGTCGTCCCCCGCGACCAGGGCGTTGGACGGGTCGAACTGGACGCCGAAATGCTCCCGGTCGGGGACCGCGTCGAGGAGGGCGAGGAAGACGTCGCGCTTCTGGGCGAACTCGGGGTAAGTCCAGAAGCCGTCCTTGTAGTGGTTCTCCAGCCCGAGGACGACGTTCGCCTCCCGCGCGACGGCCAGGGATGCCTCGATGCAGGGGACGACGCGGTCGAGCCCCTCGGAGACGCTCAGGCCCGGATACCGCTGGCCGGAGAGGACCCGGCAGACCGCCCGCTCGCCCCCGAGCCGGCGGGTGACGTGGATCATCGCCGCCTGGCGCTCGACGGCGGCCTCGCGGGCGGCGAGGTCGGGGTGCGTGAAGTCGGGCGAGCAGCAGAGCATCGGCATCGCGAACCCGGCCGAGGCGATCGCCTCGCCCACGCGGTCGATGTAGTCGTCGTCGAGGCTCGTGAAGAACCCCTCGTACATCTCCAGGCCGTCGGCGTCGAGCTGCCGGGCCTGCTCGATCCAGTCGAAGACCGACATCGACCGCTCGCCGGCGATCCTGTCGAGGTAGCATTTCGGGAAGGCGGAGAGTTTCGGGGTCACGGCGGTCCTCCGGGTTCGATCCCGCGCGATCAGAGGAAGGAGAGGGCCGCGATCCCGGCCACGGCCGCCAGGAAGCCGACCGGGAAGGCCAATCTCGCCCCGGCCTGGAGTTTCAAGGCGCCTTCGGCCCCCTTCGAGCGGACCCGCAGGTGGATGGCCGACACGGTGAAGATGACCAGCAGGACGAAGGCGAACGACGTCAGAGTATAGCGGTCGATGAACGTGAGATAGGCCACCTTCGGCAGCGAGAAATCGACCGCGTAGGTGAACGTCACCAGCGAGAGCAGGATCGCCAGGCTGGTGCTCATCTGCGGCTGGAGGTTGACCGGCTCGAACCAGAAGACCGTCCACGAGGCGATCACCAGCAGAGTCATCGGCAGGAGGACCCGCCAGACGTAGAAGGTCGAGCGCCGCGTGACCTTGATCTCGAACAGAAATTGTTGCTCCTCGGTGACGCTGGGATCGTCGTCGAGGCGGGCGTCGATGGCGTCGATCTCCCAATCCGTGACCGACGCCCCTTCGAGATGGCCGATCTTCCTCGGGTCGACCACCAGCTCGAGATCCTTGGCGAACGGGTCGAACGGCGAGACGACGATCGTGAGCTTCTGGGAATCGAACGGGAACCGCTTGAGGTTCAATGGGGACTGGAATCGATGGCTGAACCGGATGCGCTGGTTGACCTTGCCGTCGTCGGCGACGTAAAGGTCCCCTTCGCGCTCGGTGTTGGCCTGCTCGACGGCATTGACGAACTCCAGCGCCGGCGCCCAGATCTGGCCGGGGCGGAACCGTCGGACGCGGCCCCTGGCCTCGTCGGGCTTGAGCGCGAGGCCGGGGTCGGTCCAGGTCGTGTCGAGATAGCCGGCCAGGTCGAACGACTCGTCGCGGAGGTTGATCCGTGCGAAGTCGACGAGATAGAGCCCGATCGAGACGCGAATGCGCCGGCCTCCCTCGCCGGGCCAGTGGATGCCCTCGCGCAGGAGGCTCGGGGAGAGGTCGCGAGCGTCCGAGCCCCGGGCCGATCCCGAGAACGATGCGATCGACAGGAGCAGGGTCGCGGCGATGCCGCCGACCCTCCGAGTTCCCCCCGCGCCAGAAGACATCATCCCGACAGCTCCCCATCCGGCCCGAGCCCGAACGGCCTTCACTCGCCGACCGGCAGGAACTTCACGCAGACGGGCGAGGGGACGTCGACCGGCCTGCCCACCTGCTTGAGGAGGCCGGTCGCCGGGTCGATCCGGAAGACGACGACGGTGCCCGAGTCCTGGTTCGCGGCCAGGAGGAACCGGCCGGTGGGGTCGATCCCGAAGTTGCGCGGGGTCTTGCCGCCGGTCGACTGGTGGCCGACGAGTGTGAGCTTGCCCGAGGCCGGGGCGACCGAGTAGATCGCCAGGGTGTCGTCGCCCCGGTTCGAGCCGTAGACGAATTTGCCCGAGGGGTGGACCATGATCTCGGCGGTCGAGTTGCCGGGCTTGCCGCCGGGGCCCCGGGTTGAGATCGACTGGAGTTCGGCGAAGGCGCCGGAGGCCGGGTCGAAGTCGAAGGCGGTCACGGTACAGGCCATCTCGCTGATGACGTAGGCATGCTTGCCGTCGGGATGCAGGGCGAAGTGGCGAGGGCCCGAGCCCGCCTTGACCGGTGCGAAGGCCGGGTCGTTGGGCGTGAGCGTCCCCCGGGCCGGGTCGAAGCGGTAGATCATGACCTTGTCGAGCCCGAGGTCGGACGCGATCGCCAGCCGGCCGGTGACGTCGAGGTCGATCGAGTGGGCATGCGGCGAGGTCTGCCGCCCCTTGTCGACGCTCGACCCGACGTGCTGGACGAACGCCGATGGCGCGCCGAGGCTCCCGTCCGAGGCGATCGGCAGGACTTCCAGGCTCCCGCCGCTGTAGTTGGCCACCAGGACGTTCCTGCCCGAGGGGTCGACGATCAGGGCGCAGGGGTCGGCCCCCCCCGAGGTCTGATTGTTCAGCGGGGTCAGAGCCCCGGTCTTCGGGTCGATCGCGAACGCCGAGACGCCGCCGCCAGCCTTGCCGCCGAAGGTGCCGACCTCGTTCGCCGCGTAGAGGAACCGCCGGTTCGGGTGGATCGCCAGGAACGACGGGCTGGGCGTCTCGGCCGCGACCCCCTTCGAGGTCAACGAGCCCGTCGCCGGGTCGAAATCGAGCAAGTAGATCCCCTTGCTCCTGGCCCCGGTGTAAGTCCCGACGTAGACCCGCATCTTCGGGGCGGACGATCCGTCGTTGACCTGGGCCGGGGCCGAATGGGCCAGGGCCAGGCCGATCAGAAGCGTTATCGAGGCGATCCGGCGCATGCTCGTGATCCTTTGGGAGGTCGATCGGGGAGGGCGGGCTGACGAACTCGGCCCGGTTTCGGGACCAGGATAACCCTCGACCGTGCGACGAGGAACCGGCTGGCGGCCCGATTCACCGGCAGGCCCTGAGGAACGCGATCAGATCGGCCAGCTCTCGGGCGGTCAACTGACGGTCGAGGCCGGCGGGCATGACGGAGACGGTGCCCGGCTTCATCTCCTCGATCTCGTCGCGGGCGATCCGCTCGTCGCGATCGGCGGCGACGGCGATGATGACCTCGTCGGCCGAGTCCTTGCGGAGCAGGCCGGCGACGACCTTGCCGGACTTCGTGGCGACGGCCACCGGCTCGTAGCTCCGGACGAAGCTGGCGCTGGGGTAGGCGATCGATTCGACGAGGTCGCGCTCGGAGCGGACCTGGCCGATCTTCGTCAGGTCCGGGCCGAGCTTGCCGCCGACGTAGCCGACCGAGTGACACGAGATGCACGCCGCCTTCGGGCCGTTGAAGACCGCCTGCCCCCGGCGGATGTCGCCGCCCGAGAGCCCCGCGAGCAGCTTCTCCAGGTGACCGACCCGGTCGGCGGAGTCGGCCTCGATCAGCTTTTCAAGGGCCTCGGCCTTCGGCTTCACGGCCGGGCCGAAACGGGCGAGGCGGGGCCTGAGGGCGTCGATGCGGAGGGCCGATCGGGCCGGGGACTGCTGGAGCGCCTCGACGAGCTTGAGGCCGATATCCTCCCCCTCGGCGCGGTCGAAGGCGTCGAGGAGCCGTCCGACTTCGAGCGGCCCGGCCCGGGCGAGGGCCTCGGCGAGCCTCGGGTACTGGTCGGGGGCGAGCTTTGCTCGGGCCAGGACATCGGCGGCGGTCGACCGGGACGACGCCGGCTTGTCGGGGCCGAGCTGTTCGACCAGGAAGGCGAACGGCCCGGGCTCGACCTTCGAGAGCCCGCCCGGGATGGCCGCCAGGGCGGCCAGGCGGTCCTCGGCGGGGACGCGGTCGCGCGATGCGATGTCGAGGAGCGCCGGGCCAAGGGCCTTCGACGCTTCAGGGTGGATCGGCAGGGCCCGGACGGTCCGGATGGCCTGACGACTGGTGGCGGCGTCGGGACTTTCCAGGGCGTGCCGGAGGCCGTCGCCCCAGGCCGGAGGGACTTCCTTCAGGCCCGAACGGGCCATCGCCCGGAGCAGGACGAGGTCGTCACCGGTCTTGCCGGCGTGGCCGAGCCGGGCGCCGATGAAGTCCCGGATCGCCGGGACGTGCGCAGTCTCCGCGAGCCGATCTTCCAGGTCGGCGAATCTGGGGCCGATCCGGCTGCTGCCCGGGTCGGTCAGGCGGTTCTGGAAGAACGAGGCCAGGGCGTCGCCCCACTCGGGATGACGTCCGGCGATCCACCAGGCGGCCGAGTTGAGTTCGCCAGGGCTCAGCGCGAGCGCGGCGATGACCGGCCCGGGAGTCGGCTTTCCCCCGTCCATCTGGTCGAGCGCG
This sequence comes from Planctomycetota bacterium, assembly GCA_021777685.1. Taxonomy (GTDB): domain Bacteria; phylum Planctomycetota; class Planctomycetia; order Isosphaerales; family Isosphaeraceae; genus Tundrisphaera. The sequence goes on from JAJYDH010000044.1 coordinate 14,255, forward strand.
ACCAGCGCCGCGCGGCGGACGAGGGGTGCCGGGTGATCGACCCCGAGCCGGGTGGAGGTAGGCTCGTCGATCTCGATCAGGGCGTAGGTGGCGGAATGCCGGAGGGCGAGGTCGGTCGTGTCCGAGGCCCGGAGCAGCGACGCGACGACGGACGGCTCGCCGCCGATCCGCCCCAGCGCCTCCGCGGCGGCCCTGGCGACCGGCGGGACGTCCCCGGCGACCATCTCGACCAGCCGGGACGCGGCCTCGCCGTCGCGCCGGAGGCCGGCCGCGTGGGCCGCGACCTGGCGAGGGGAGGGGTCGGGATCGTCCAACCCTCGCCTCACCAGCGGTCGGGCGCCCGGCGAATCGACCCGGCAGGCGGCCCAGAGGGCATTGCGCCTCGCCGCGACCGATCGGCCCTCGCTGATGGCCGTCGCGAGCGCCGGTAGCGACGCCTCTCCCTTTCGGGCCAGCTCAATGACCGCCCGGCGCGAGACGGCGGGACGGGGGTCGTCGAGCAGCGAGGCCAGGGCCTCGGGCGTCAGCGAGGGCCAGTCGAGCTTCAGGCCGCGCGGGTCTTCGACCTTCGGCTCGTCCTTTCGGCGGACCCGGTAGATCGCGCCCAGGACGTCGGGCTTGACCAGTTGCGAGGTCGGGCAGCAGATCTTGTACCAGCCCCCGGTGTCGACGACGATCAGCGACCCGTCGGCGTCCTCCTGGACGTCGGTCGGGTGGAAGTCGAGGTCGTCGGAGGCCAGGAAGTCGTCGGTCTCGGCGGAGAAGGCCGCCCCCGCCGGCTTGAGCCGGGTGCGGGCCACCTTGCGGAGGTTGAAGCAGGCCGTGAACAGGCAATCGCGCGAGCCGAGGGCGTCCGATTCGGCCCGGGCCAGGCCCGCCGGCGCGGCGGGGCCGAGGTGGACCAGCGGCGGCAGGAGGTCGGGGCCGGTCCGGGGGTGGCCGTCGATGACGTCGTGGGCCTTGCCGTAGACCCCTCCGTAGAGGGCGTGGATCAGGCCGTCTCGCTTGCCGCCTCCGGGATGCTGGAGGAAGGTCGTCGTGAAGATCCGCTCCCCCTCGGCCGTGAAGGCGACGTCGACCGGGTTGTCCATCCCGCCGGTCATCACCGGCTCGATCTCGGAGCCGTCAGGCTTCGCCCGGAAGATGTGCGCGGCGCGCGTGACCAGCGGCGGGCGGCCGGGACGCTCGTAGGTCTGCGGTGCGAAGGCTCCCTTGCACCAGTAGATCCGGCCGTCCGGCCCGGGGTAGGGGCCATGCAGATCGTTGGCGCAGCCGGTGAGGGTCTTGCCCTTGAACCACTCCTCGCGGCGGTCGGCCATGCCGTCGCCGTCGGTGTCCGTCAGCTTCCAGATCGACGGGGGAGCGGCGACGTAGAGCGAGCCGTCGAGCCACATCGCCCCCTCGGGGAACATCATCTTGTCGGCGAAGACCGTCGAGCGGTCAAACTTGCCGTCGCCATCGATGTCCTCCAGCCGGACGATCCGGTGGGGCTTCTCGACCTCCTGTTTCTTGACGTTGTCGTTCGAGCCCGACGAGTCGGCCGCGTAGAGCCGGCCCTGCTCGTCGAAGTCGGCCACGATCGGCCGGTCGACCAGCGGCGGGCCGGCGACCTTCTCGACCGTGAAGCCGTCCGGGACGCGGAACGCACGGCCGTCGACGACGACCTCGGCCGCCGTCGACGACGATGCCAGCGCGAACAGGAACGCGGACGCGAGTGCGGGGCGTCTCATTCTGGTGATCCCTTCAACGATCGGCGGGCTTGGGCTCGGCGGGCTTGGGCTCGGCGGGCTCCGTCGGCGAGAGCTTGTCGGTCGGCACGCCCAGGCCGCGGAGGACCCCGAGGGCCATCAGCGCGTCTCCCGTCGGGGCCATGTGGACGCCGTCGCCGGTCAGCCAGTTCTTGCCCGGGGGGACGTCCTCGGGTCGTTTGCCCAGCGCGGAGATGAACATCGCGTGGAGGTCGACCAGCGTGCAGGCCCGATCTCGGGCAATCTGCTTCTCGGCCTCGACGTAGATCCTCAACCGGAGGTTCTCCTTGCTGCTGGCGTCTTCCTTGATGACGGTCGGGGTCAGCAGGATGACCTTGATCCCGGCCGCCTGCGCCATCTCCACCATTTTCGAGACATTCGACCAGTAATCGGCCAGGATCTGGGGGTCGTGGGGCCTGCCGGCGCGGTGCCAGACGTCGTTGATCCCGATGCTGAGGAGCACGACGGCCGGCTCGCGGTCGACCACGTCCTTCGTGAACCTCTTGATCAGGTTCTCGGCCTTCTGGCCGCCGATTCCCACGTTGCGGATCGGCGGGAGTTTCAGGTCGGGATATTTCTCGGCCAGGACCGCGTCGACGTCCTTGAGGTAGCCGCCTTGCTGCGTGATCGAGTCGCCGATGGCGATGATCCGATCCCCCGGCTTGAGGATCAGCTCGCGGGGGATGTTGACGTCCGACTCCGGGGCGGGGCCGAGCAGGGAAAGCAGCGTGGCGAAGAGTCTGGCCAGGTCCGGGCTCATCTCGGTCTCCTTCGAGGGCCGATCGCGGGTTCGGAGCGGGATCGAATCCCGATCGCGGGCCTTCCTGTTATCGCACCGCGCGGGGGGCGAGTAAAGGACCCGCGTCGCCCAGGGCACTGGCCCGACGTCCCGGGCCGGAGTAGCATGGCGAGAGCGGGTCGACCGACCCGCTCCCCTCCGAGGAGCCTGCCGCCATGAACGAACGACCTTCGAAGGGCGAGGGGCCGGTCCGCCCGGTCGCCGTCGACATCGAGGACCTGGCCCGCCGCCTCCACGAGGCGGACCATCTGGGGCCGGAGACCCGGGCCGAGCTGGCCGCCCTGCTCCGGAGCCTGGCCGAGACGCTCGACCGGCCCGGGGTCCCCGTCCAGGCCGAGCAACTCGCCCAGAGCACCGCCGAGCTGGTCCGGGCCGTCAAGGACCGGCACGAATCCGGCCTGATCGAGGCGGCCCGGGATCGGGTGGAGGGGGCGATCGCGCGGGCCGAGGCCAAGGCGCCGGTCGCGACCGAAGTCGTCCTCCAGCTCATCGACGTCCTGGCAGGCATCGGCATCTGACGGGCGACCCGGTCGCGGGCCCGTCAAGGAGTACCCGCGATCCGCGCTTCGAGGTCCAGCGCGGCGATCGGCGCGAGGGCCTGGGCGAGCGTCGCGAGAGTGTCGCGATCGGTTGAGACCTCGCGAATGAAAGGTCGGGAGGCGGGACCGGGCGTCTCCCACGCCTTCGACGCGCCCTCATGGATCGACCAATCGGCGTCCGACGCGTCGTCGACGCGAGCACGAAGCCGCTCCCGGATCGCGTCCGGTCCGGCCCGACAGAGGAGGAGCAGGCGGGGAAGATGCCACTTTTCGGCCGCGTCGAGGAAGAGCGAGCGGCTCAACTCGGCGCCGAAGCTCGCGTCGACGAGCACCCGCTTACCCTCGAAGAGCAGGGCCTCGGCCCGTCTCAGGCACTCGGAGTAGGTCCGATCGGTCCATTCGGGCGTGTAGATGCCCTCTCCGAAGCCGGCCGCTCCCCGAGCCGTCTCGGGGAGGCCGGCCAGCACCTTGCGGACCACGTCGGAACGGATCACGGTGAAACCTGCCCGCTCGGCCAGGGCACGGGCCAGGGTGGATTTACCGGAGCCGGGCAGGCCGCCGACCAGGACCAGGCACGGTCTCCGGCCGGGCGCTTCCAGCGTGCGGAGTGCCAGGAGCCAGAGGGCTCGGGCTTCGATCCGGGCCGCGTCCCGGTCGGCCACGGCGACCTCCGGTTCGTCCGATTTCATCCCCTCGACCTTCGCCCTGACGACGGCCCGATACGCGATATAGAACGGGAGAAGGGATAATCCCTCAACGTCGCCCGAGGCGACCTCATAAGCCTCGACGAACGCGCCCGCCAGGTCGCCCCGGCCCCGGAAGCGGAGGTCCATCGCGAGGAAGGCGATGTCCGCGAACGGGTCGGCGTGGCGGAACCGGTCGGCGAACTCGATCGCGTCGACGACGACCAGGTCGTCGGGCGGCTGCTTCTCCGGGAACAGGTAGACGTGATCGAGGCGGAGGTCGCCGTGCCCGTCCCGGGGCACGCCACGCGCGGCCCTGGTCTCGATGGTCGGCCGGAGCGAGGTCAGGGCCCGTTCGGTCAGGTCTTGGAGCCGGGCGATGACGGCGGCGCTGACGGTCTTTCCCACCAGCGGGGCGGACTGGTCGAAGTTTTCGAGGGCGTTGCCCGCCACGACCGCGAAGCGGCCCGATTCCGAGATCGACGGCCCGGATTCGGCCCCGGCGTGGAACCGGGCGAGCCGACGGGCGAGGGCCTCGACCTGCTCGACCCCGACCGCCCCGCGCTCCAGGCGATCGTGGAGCGTGGCCGAGACGGGCAGTCGAACCATCTTCACGGCCCATTCGGCGACCTCGCCGATGCCTTCGACCCGGAGCTTGCCACCTTCGATGGCGATCGGGACCGTCCCGAGGTAGACGGATGGGGCCAGCCTCCTGTTGAGGCGGACTTCCCGCTCGCAGAAGTGGCGGCGCCTCTCCAGGGTCCCGTAATCGACGAACCCGAGCGAGACCGGCTTCTTAATCTTGTACGCATGGGCTCCGGCCAGGAACACGATCGAGATGTGCGTCTGGTGGACCTCGATCGCCTCGTCCCCGACCGGGTCGGGATAGCTCGACGGGTCGGAGAGGGCCCGGATCAGCTCGGCGAGTCCCATCGGCACGATCTCCCATCCCCGGGTCCGGGCGGCGTCCATCATCCCATCCGGAGAACTTTGGCGCCCCGGACCGCCCGATCAGTCAACTCGACCAGTGCCCGGTTGGCATCCTCCAGGGGATACTCGCGGACCTCCGGTTTGATGGGGATCTCGGAGGCCAGCCGGAGGAACTCCCGGACGTCCTGCCGGGTCACGTTGGCGACGCTCTTGATCTCCTTCTCCAGCCAGAGATGGCGCTGATAATCGATCCCCCGCAGAGACTGCTCGTCTGTCTCCTCCTTGCGGATCGCGTTGATGACCAGCCGCCCGCCCGGTTCCAGGTTCGCCAGGGCCTCGACGACCGGGGTCCAGGCGGGCGTGGTGTCGATGATGGCGTGGAGCTTCTCGGGCGAGGCGTCCGAGGTGTCGCCGGCCCAGGTGGCGCCCAACTCCCGGGCGAAGTCGCGCTCCTCGTCCGACCGGGCGAAGACGTAGACGCGGGTGTCGGGGAACCGATGCCGGACCAGCTTCATGACGAGATGGGCCGAGGCTCCGAAGCCGGTCAGGCCGAGCCGCTGGCCGTCCTCCAGGCCCGTCAGGCGGAGCGACCGGAAGCCGATCGCCCCGGCGCAGAGCAAGGGGGCGGCCTCCGCGTCCTGGAAGGCGTCGGGGATGGCGTGCGCGAATGCGGCCGGGACGGTCATGCGCTCGGCATAGCCGCCGTTCACGTCGCGGCCCGTGGCCGTGAACTGGTCGCAGAGGTTCTCCTCGCCCTTCGTGCAGCGCTCGCAATGGCCGCAGGCCGAGAAGATCCAGGTGACCCCCACCCGGTCGCCGACCCGGAATCCTCCGGCCCCTTCCCCGATCGCCTCGACCCTCCCCACGGCCTGGTGGCCGAGGATGATCGGCAGGCGGGGGGGCGGAGTCCGCCCCTCGATCTCGTCCAGCTCGGTGTGGCAGACCCCGCAGGCCCCCACCCGGATCAGGAGTTCCCCGGGGCCCGGGACCGGGTCGGGGAGCGTCACGAGCCGGAGCGGCGTCGGGTCGTCGCGGAGCGGGCCGAGAGCTTCGAGGATCATGGCTCGCATGACGGGCCTCCGTCGTTGTCGGGCGGGGACATCAGGCCCCGAAGGCTTCCTCGGCCATGAGGATCATCTGGGCGACGTCGACGAGCTTCTTGTTCCGGTCGCTGGCGAGCTTCTGGAGCCGGCGGAAGGCGTTGGCCTCGTCGAGCCCGGCCTTCTTCATCAGGACGCCCTTGGCCTTCTCGATGGTCTTGCGGTCCTCCAGGGCCTGCTTGAGGTCGGTGGCCTCCTTGCGGAGGTCCTGGAATTGCTCGAACCGGCGGACGGCCAGCGCGATGGCCGGCTCGAGGTCGGCCTGCTTGATCGGCTTGACCAGGTAGGCCAGGATGTGGTCGGCCTCGGCGCGGCGGATGAACTCGGCGTCGTGGTAGGCCGAGACGAGGATCACCGGGACCGGCCCGTCCCGGTAGATCCGGGCGGCGGCCTCGATCCCGTCCATGTCGGGCATCTTGATGTCGGTGATGACCAGGTCGGGGCGGTGCTCGCGGCAGGAATTGACCAGCTCGCGGCCGTCCCCGGCCACGGCGACGACCTCGTGGCCGAGGCCGGGCAGGATGGTCCGGAAGTAGTCCTGCATGTCGGGCTCGTCGTCGGCGACGGCGATCCTGAGCGGGCGTGTCATGTCTTTCCTCTCGGGATGGTGATGACGATCTCGGCGCCGGGGCCGCCGGGCCGCCCCGCCTCGATCCGGCCCCCGTGGGCCTCGACGATCCGGCGGGTGATGGCCAGGCCGA
>JAJYDH010000531.1 GCA_021777685.1 Planctomycetota bacterium
CCCGGCTCTCGCCCGACGAGACGCTCCGCGCCCGGCTGGTGGAGGTCTCGCCGACCTGGTCGATCGATCGCAACTTCCGGATCGATCTCGAATCCCTGATCGACGGGACGACGAAGACGATCTTCCACTCGCCCGACGAGGGTCGCCCCGCCGGGAGCGAGCGGTTGATCTGGTCGAAGGACGGCAAGAGACTGCTGGTCGTCGGCCGGCACTGCTACGTCAAGGACGACTTATTCCTCGACAACGGCGACCAGCTCTATTTCCTCCACGACATCCCTTCGGGCAAGTCCTGGCTCAACTCGGACGGCAACTCCGACCTCCCGCCGCTCAGGGCCGGGACGATCGAAGGGATCGAGTTCACCGAGCCGGTGAGGCTCAAGGTCGCCGAGGGCGCCCGGCGGGACGAGGGCCGATCCGGCCGGGCGCCCGGGTTCAAGGCCGGCGATCAGGACTTGTAAGCATGCGAATCGTCCTCCGACTTGACGTGGGCGGGCCGGCGGGAGCCCCCCGGATTCCGGGATCGGGCCGGGGCCGGGGCCGGGGCGGGCGGGGCCGGGACATAATAATAGCCGGAGGCCGGCGGACTTGGAGCGGGCGACGATGAGCCCGAGCCATAAGAGAATGTGCTCGCCCCGGTCGCTGACATCAACTGGGTGTGGGCCGGAGCCGGAGCGGCCGGGGCCGCGACCGGAGGGGCGGGGGTGTAATAATAATACCTCGCCGGGGCGGGGGTCGCGGCGGGCGGCCGACTCGCCCGCGGGGCCCTCCACGACGCCCTCTGGGCGTGCGAGTCTGTGGCGGCGGGGCCGAGGATGAAGGCGACCGACAGGGAGCCGGTCAAGGCTGCCAGACGCGGCGCGTACCGCATGAGATCCTCTCCTGGGGGAGGCCAGTAGAGAAGCGAACACCGATCGGGCGTCGTGAACGACACGGCGTCGAGACCGAGGACCAGCGGGGATGATCCAGGTCGGTTTCGGCCGGCGCGCCGCGACCTGACTCGATCGTCCCGAGGTGATCCTCAACCGGATTCAACGGACTATAGTTCTGAGGAAATGCCGTATCTCTTTTATCACGCTCCTGGCACCTCCGCAAGTGACCCAGTATATTTTTCCGCGTGCCTGATCTGATCCATCCTGTTGGAGGGCGGGACGAGTTGATTCGGCGTGCCTTCTAGTCCTCGCCAAGGCCCCCGATGGGGACGGGCGATCCCGTCGAAGGCTCGCGAGCAGATCCCGGCCGTGAGGTCGTCACTGGGGCGACTGACCGGGCGGATTTCGGGGGATTTCCCCGCGGAGGGCGGATAGGATGCCAGGGGTGGCACGGTCTTCCCATCTCCTGACCTCCGGGATCATCCCCCGATGAAAAGCTCAACCTCATGCAGGCAGGTCCGACCGGCCCCCGCGACCGCCGCTCGCCGACGGCGGGGAGTGACCCTCGTCGAGGTGCTGGTCGTCGTCGCTTTGGTGTTCCTCGTCGTGGCCCTGGCGGTGCCGGAACTCCGGGCTGCGCAAATCCGGGCCCGGCGGGCGACCTGCGCCCAGAACCTCCGGCACCTCGGCCTCGCCCTGCACAACTACCACGCCGCCAACGAGTGCTTCCCGATGAGCGCCGTGGCGGGCGGAAAGGGGCACGGCGTCGGCCAGAGCGACCTGACCATCATCCTCCCCTACATCGAGCTATCCCCCGTCTACAACACGTACAATTTCAGCCTGGAGAACTGGCACGTCGCCAACTCGACCACGGTCCTGACCCGGATCACCACCTATCTCTGCCCCGCGAACCCGGGGAAGCTCGACCCGGTGCCCGCCGCCGAGGTCCTGACGCCCGAAGGGCCGGCCTATCCGCCAAGCCGGTCGGTCTTCGCCCGGTCGCACTACGGGGCGAACTGGGGGGGCGGCCATCCCGGGACCGGGGACGACTTCGTGAAGTCCGAGAAGACTTATCGAGGGGTGATGATGACCGTCGTCGATGAGAAGAACAAGGACCGGTCCCGCGTCATCAGCTTCGCCGACATCCCCGACGGGACGGTGAATACCCTGAGCATGGCCGAGAAGCTCGACAGCCAGGGCTGGGGCGTCGGCGGCTGGGGCGGCAGCGAGTTCGACGTCGCCGAGTCCCCCAACTACGAGGGCCAGGACGACAAGGCTCGCCGGGCCTTCAGCGGGTCGGCCCACCCCGGCGGCCTGAATGTCCTCTTCTGCGACGGCTCCGCCCGGTTCCTCACCGCCTCGACCGATCGCAAGGTCTGGTATGCCCTGATCACCCGGGACGGCGCCGAGATCATCAAGGAGGCCGACCGAGGGGGCGCTCCTCAATAATCCCGGCGGCCTGGGGCCTGTTCGGGGGCGGATTGGCGGTCATAATGGTCGGCGTGGGTGAGTTCCGCCGTCCGGCCTCACGCGACGCCGCCATGACCAGGCCCGGCCCCGACATCCCGCGATACGACTCGCTCCGGGCCTCGCGCCGGGCCCTGGGCCGGGTGGCGCCCTGGGTCCGGTTCGGGCTGTTCTCGGTCGGGGTCTCGCTGTTCTACGAGCAGGTCGAGCCGCTGGTCTCGGACGTGCAACTGACCTGGGCCGAGCGGCGGATCGCGGGCGCGCTCGCCCTGGCGTACCTCGGCTCGTTCGGCATCGCCGGGTGGGTCGCGGGGAAGCTGCTCTCGACCGGGGCCGAGCTGATCGACGTGATGGTCGACCAGTCCGAGTCCGCCGCCAGGACCGCCAACCTGATCGAGCAGCACGCCCTGCCGGCGCTCGGCCGGATCGCCGTGGCGCTGGAGAAGCTCGCGGCCGGCGAGAAGCCGGACCCGGCCCAGGACGAGCGGACGCGGGCGATCGAGGCGGCCCGGCGGGTGATCGTCTCGGGCCGGTGGGCCCAGGCCGACCGGCTCGTCGGCGCCTTCGTCCGCGACCACCCGGGCCCCGACGCCGCCCGGCTCCTGGCCGAATTGACCGACGCCCGGAACCGCGCCGTCGACGTCCACCGGGCCCGGCTCGACGCCGCCCGGCAGGCCGGCGACGCCCTGCTCGCGATCGAGATCCGCGACGCCCTCACCGAGCACCTCAAGGGCGAACCGCTGGCGGACCTCGACCGCGACCTCGTCCGCTGGCTGGTCGGCGAGATCAAGAAACGCATCCGGGCCGGGACCGTGAAGCCCGACGTCGCGACCCTGGCCGCCCGGATCGTCGACAGCTTCGCCGACACGACCGAAGGGGCCGCGCTCAGGGCGTCGATCCCCAACCTCCGCCGCTCCGCCGGCCTCTGCCCGCGCTGCGCCCGGCCCTACCGAGGGTCGGCCGACGCCTGCCCCCGCTGCCTGGGCAACCCCTCCACGCCGAGCCCCGCCCCCGTCCCGCTCGCGGGCGACCCTGACCCCGAGGAGAGCCGATGAGCCTTCGCCTCCGCTGCCGAAGCTGCCAGGCCGCCTTCGTCACCTCGAAGGACCAGGTCGGCCAGTCCGTCGACTGCCCCAAGTGCGGCGCCCCGCAGGTCGTCCCCCGGCCGAAGCCCGCCGCCGAGGAGCCATCCGAGTCCGTGGAGCCGATGCTCAAGCGGATGAAGGCCCCCGAGCCGGCCGCCGCGCCTGCCGACAGATCCGTCTTCATCAAGAAGGACAGGAAGGACAAAGGCGACTCGAAGTCCCACAAGGGCATCCTGGCCGCCGCGATCCTGATCCCCCTGCTGGCGGTCGTCGGCGTCATCGCCTGGCCGCTGATCCGCGACTGGCTCGACCCCCGGCCCAAGGCGCCCGTCGAGGGGGCGGCGTATGACTACCTGATGGCACTCAAGGCCGAGGACGAGGAGGCCATCCGCCGGCTCGGCGTTGTCGAGCAGCCCCCCGCGATCCGCTCGTTCCGCGACCTGAAACGCGACAAGCCCCGCGACTCCCAGACCAAGGGCTCGTTCAAGCCGATCGCCAGGCTGCACCGGGCGATCGAGAAGAACTTCGTCTACGACGCGAGCATTGGCCGGTTCACCCCCAAGAACCCCCTCGGCCCGGCCGCCGAGACCCTCGACGCACTCCATGAATCCAAGGCCAAGATGGAGAAAGACAAGACCTACGACAAGATGGCCAGCGGCGACCCCGAGGAGGCGATGCAGGCCGCCATCGACTTCGGCGGGGTCTTCTCCAGGCTGTCCGAGGGCATCCTCAGCCCCAAGAAACTCATCCCCAGCTACAGGATGCTCGTCCAGAACGCCAAGCCCCCGCTGACCGGCCCCGAGCTGGCCCTGGCGCTCGACTACGCCGCTCACCGCGAATCCTGGGATGGCCTGCTCAAGCGCCCCTTCCCCACCCTCAAGGCCGACGGCCCGTTCGTCTTCGAGAAGGCCGAGGTCACCGCCGAGGTCAAGGAC
>JAJYDH010000532.1 GCA_021777685.1 Planctomycetota bacterium
CTGGGTCTGGCCGAGCGCCCTGCCCTACGCCGACCGCCACGAGGCGCTGAAGCGGCTCTGCCTCCGACTCGCCGAGACCTGGGCCGGCTTCGAGGTCTCGGGCCACCCCATCGAGGTCGGCGAGGCGTTCCAGCGCGAGGTCTTGCCCGGCCTGCTCGCCGAGGTCAACGCCTCCCGGGGCCGAGGGGCCGAGCCGATGCCCTGGCTCGCCGCGCTCGTCGCCTGCTCGGCCTTCGACCTGGCGCTCCACGACGCCTACGGCAACCTCCTCGGCCTGCCGACCTACGAGACCTATGACGCCCGGTTCATGAACGCCGACCTTTCCGCCTTCCTCGAACCGGCCGAGGGCTCGGGCGTCTCCTTCGAGGGCCGTTATCCCGCCGATTTCCTCGTCTTCCCCCGCCCCGACACCCTACCCGCCTGGCACCTCGTCGGCGGCAAGGACCCGATCGACCCGTCCGAGCTGACCGGCCAGGAGCCTGTCGACGGCTATCCGGTCCTGCTCCGGGACTGGATCGAGGCCGACGGCCTGACCTGCCTCAAGGTCAAGCTCCGGGGCGACGACCCGGCCTGGGACTTCGACCGGCTCGCCTCGGTCGGGCGGATTGCCGCCGAGACCGGCGTCCGATGGCTCACGGCCGACTTCAACTGTACCGTCACCGACCCCGCCTACGTCGTCGAGATCCTCGAACGGCTCGAACGGGATCATCCCCGGGCCGCCGAGATGCTCCTCTACGTCGAGCAGCCGTTCCCCTATGACCTGGAGACGCACCGGATCGACGTCCGGGGCGTCTCGGTGCGTAAGCCCCTGTATCTCGACGAGAGCGCGCACGACTGGCGGCTGATCCGCCTCGGCCGGGAGCTGGGCTGGACCGGCGTGGCGCTGAAGACCTGCAAGACGCAGTCGGGCGCCCTGCTGGCCCTGGCCTGGGCGAAGGCCCACGGGATGGGGCTGATGGTCCAGGACCTGACCAACCCGATGCTGGCGCAGATCCCCCACGTCCTGCTCGCGGCGCACGCCGGGACGATCATGGGCGTGGAGACGAACGCCATGCAGTTCTACCCCGAGGCGTCCCGCCCCGAGGCCGCCGTCCATCCCGGCCTCTACCGTCGACGCCGGGGGCAGGTCGACCTCTCGACCCTCGGCGGCCCCGGCTTCGGCCAGAGGCTCGCCGAGGTCCGACGGGCCCTGCCGGACCCCGCCGCCGAATTCCGCCCTTGACGGGCATAAAGTCCCGCGATTGCGGAGGTTGCCCCCGGGAAATCCGTGTGTTACAAGAGTTGTACCCCCCGAATCAGGAGACGACGCGTATCGTTGCCCGCCACCGCGAATAGGGGTCATGTCATGGATCATTCTGTCCGGGTCGACCAGTTCCCCGACGGCATCATCTTCCCCCCCGAGCTGGCCGACCGCGCCCACTACGACGCCGCGACCCGGACGCTCTCGTTCCGGGGCTTCATGAGCAAGGCCGAGTTCGACCGCCTGAGCCGCCTGCACGACGACTGGGGCTATCGGCGGTCGCTGGAGGAGCTCTTCCGGCTCTGCACGCTTGACCCTGAGCCGAGGCCGATCAACCGGCTCGCCTCGGTCTTCGCCCGGCTTGTCCCGGTGCGAGAACGCTCGACGAGCTGACCGGGGACGGGGTCAGGATTTCTTCGAGCGGCGGCGGATCGCCTGGATCGTCTCGTCGAGCTTCGAGAGGAACCGCGATCGGTCCTTGGGGGCGAACGGGGGCGGCCCCGTGCCGATCATCCCCGATTGCCGGAGCGTGTCGAGCAGTTCGCGGGTCGCCAGGGCGTCGCCGATCGTCTCCTCGGTGAAGGCGATACCCCTCGGCCCGATGACCGAGGCCCCTTTGCGGAGGCAGCGGTCGGCCAGGGGGATGTCGGCCGTGATCGCGATGTCGCCCGCCTCGATCCTCTCGGCGATCCAGTCGTCCGCCACGTCGAGCCCCCCCTTGACCACCACCCGCTCGATCGTCGGCCGCTGGGGGACCAAGATCGCCGCGTTGCTAACCACGAACACCTTGAGGCCGTATCGCCCGGCCACCCGATACACTTCATCCTTGACCGGACATGCATCCCCGTCCACGTAGATGTCCAAGCTGACGTCCTCCGGCCTCCTCCCGACCCTCCCCCGTCGCGTCTCCCGGTGGGTAGGTAGGATTTCTATTATCATAGCGATGTCCAGTTTCGACTGGGATGCCGGCAGGCGTCCCACCGCCGCTCGACGCCGGCGAACGGGGCACCGAGGAGGCACATCTCATCGCCCCGACGCATGCCCCCGATCTTCCTCTCGCTTGCCGATCACCGTCTCGCACGCCGATTCGATCGGCCCCGAGCCGGTCTCCCGGCCCTTGCAACGGCACGTCGGTTCGCCCATCCGGTGGGCTTCATTCTCAAAGTCGCCCACCACCTCGGCGCGGAACTGGCGCCCCCTCCGAGGTCAACCCGTATTGGATCGTCCCGGCCCCACGGGTAAGATGGAATGCTTCCCGTGCGGCTCAGCCCCTCGATCGACCCCCGACCCGGACAACGCCCATGCCCGCCGACTCGACCTCCGACGCCCCCGCGATGCGCTCCGACACGATCAAGAAGGGGGATGCTCGGGCCGGGCACCGCAGCCTCCTCCGGGCGACAGGCGTGGGCGAGGGGGACTGGAACAAGCCGTTCATCGCGATCTGCAACAGCCACGTCGACATCATCCCCGGCCACGTCCACCTGCAAGCCGTCGGCAACTTCGTCAAGGAATGCGTCAGGGCGGCGGGCGGAGTGCCGTTCCTGTTCAACACGATCGGCGTCGACGACGGGATCGCGATGGGCCACAACGGGATGAAGTACTCGCTCCCCCCGCGCGAGATCATCGCCGACAGCGTGGAGACGATGATCGAGGGGCATCGGTTCGACGGGATGATCTGCATCCCCAACTGCGACAAGATCGTCCCCGGCATGTTCATGGGGGCGATGCGGGTGAACGTGCCGACGGTCTTCGTCTCGGGAGGCCCGATGGAGGCCGGCAAGACGTCCGACGGCAAGGCGGTCGACCTGATCGACGCCTTCATCGCCGGGGCCAAGCGCCAGAGCGGCCAGATCTCCGCCGAGGAGCTTGACGAGATCGAGAAGGCCGCCTGCCCGACCTGCGGGAGCTGCTCGGGCATGTTCACCGCGAACAGCATGAACTGCCTGGCCGAGGCCATCGGCATGGCCCTGCCCGGCAACGGCACCATCCTGGCCACCTCCGCCGACCGCAAGGCCCTGTACGAGGCCGCCGCCAAGCGGGTCGTCGAGATGGCCAAAGACTACGGGCGACTCGGGGCCGGGCACGGCCTGCTCCCCCGCGAGATCGCCACGATGGCCGCGTTCGACAACGCGATGGTCCTCGACATGGCGATGGGCGGGAGCACCAACACGGTCCTCCACATCCTCGCCATCGCGCATGAGGCCGGCGTCCCGTTCACGCTCGACCGGATCAACGAACTCTCGCGCAAGACGCCCAACATCTGCAAGGTCGCCCCGTCCAGCAACTATCACATCGAGGACGTCGCCCGGGCCGGCGGCATCCACGCGATCCTCGGCGAGATCGCCCGGGGGCGCCCCGGCCTGCTCGACCTCGCCTGCCGGACCGTGACCGGCAAGAGCCTGGGCGAGAACATCGCCGAGTACGACATCCGCTCGACCACCGCCGCGTCCGAAGCCCGGCTGATGGCCAGGGTCCGGCCCGGAGGCGAGCGGACCTCGCAGGCCTGGACCGTCCCCAGCGTGGCCGAGGCCGCCACGTCGCAGGCCGCCGGCCTGGCCCTGCTCGAAGCCGAGGGGGAGGACGAGACCCCCATCAACACCGGCGGAAACGGAGGCGGAAACGGCCCCGAATCCGACGGCTTCGACCCCTTCGACGTGATCCGCCCGTGCGACCGGGCCTACTCGAAGGAGGGAGGTCTGTCCGTCCTCCGGGGGAACCTCGCCCCCGAGGGCGCCGTGGTGAAGACCGCGGGCGTCGACCCCAAGATGCTCGTCTTCACCGGCCCGGCCGTGATCTTCGAGAGCGAGGAGGACGCCTACAACGGCATCGTCTTCGGCAAGGTGAAGGCCGGAGACGTGGTCGTGATCCGGGGAGAGGGCCCCAAGGGAGGCCCCGGGATGCAGGAGATGCTCGCCCCGACGACCGCGATCAAGGGCGTCAACCTCGGGGACAAATGCGCCCTCGTGACCGACGGCCGGTTCTCCGGGGGGACGGCCGGGGCCTCGATCGGCCACGTCAGCCCCGAGGCCGCCGTCGGGGGCCCGATCGCCCTGCTCCGCCCCGGCGACCTGATCTCGATCGACATCCCCGCCGGCAAGCTCGCCGTCGAGCTCAC
>JAJYDH010000533.1 GCA_021777685.1 Planctomycetota bacterium
GAGGGCCGAGCGGGTCACCTTGGTCGGGTCGATGATCCCGGCCTTGACCATGTCGGTGTACTCGTCCTTCAGGGCGTCGTAGCCGAAGGTGCCCTTCTGCTCGGCGACCTTGGAGACGACCACGCCGCCGTCCTGGCCGGCGTTCTCGGCGATCTGGTGGATCGGGGCCGAGCAGGCGCGGACGATGATCTGGTAGCCGGTGGTCTCGTCGGCGGTCAGGCCCGAGGGCTTGACCTGGGTCGAGGCGCGGAGCAGGGCGACGCCGCCGCCGGGGAGGATACCCTCTTCCAGCGCCGCGCGGGTGGCGTGGAGGGCGTCCTCGACGCGGGCCTTCTTCTCCTTCATCTCGCTCTCGGTCGCGGCCCCGACGTTGATCTTGGCCACGCCGCCGGCGAGCTTCGCCAACCGCTCTTCCAGCTTCTCGCGGTCGTAGTCGCTCTTGGTGTCCGAGATCTCGCGGCGGATCGCCTCGATGCGGCCCTTGATCGCGTCGGCCTTGCCCGAGCCCTCGATGATCGTCGTGTTGTCCTTGTCGATCTGGACCTTCTTGGCCTGGCCGAGGTCGGCCAGCCCGACGTTCTCCAGGTCGATGCCCAGCGCCTCGAAGATCGGCTTGCCGCCGGTCAGGACGGCGATGTCCTCGAGCATGGCCTTGCGGCGGTCGCCGTAGCCGGGGGCCTTGACCGCGGCGCACCGGAAGGTCCCGCGGAGCTTGTTGATGACCAGCGTGGCCAGCGCCTCGCCGTCGATGTCCTCGGCGATGATCAGGAGCGGCTTGCCCGTCTGGGCGACCTTCTCCAGGACCGGCACCATGTCCTTGACCGACGAGATCTTCTTCTCGTAGATCAGGACGTAGGCGTCTTCCAGGACCGCTTCCATCGTGGCCGGGTTGGTCACGAAGTAGGGGCTGAGGTAGCCGCGGTCGAACTGCATCCCCTCGACCCACTCGACCTCGGTCTTGAGCGCCTTGCCCTCTTCGACCGTGATGACGCCGTCCTTGCCGACCTTCTCGGTGGCCTCGGCGATCATCTTGCCGACCTCGGTGTCGAAGTTCGAGGCGACGGTGGCGACCTGCTCGGTCTCCTTCTTGTCGACGATCTTCGTGCTCATCGCCTTGAGCTGCTCGACGATGTCGGCGACGGCCTTGTCCATCCCGCGCTTCATCAGCATCGGGTTGACGCCCGCGACGACGGCGCGGAGCCCCTCGTTATAGATGGCCTCGGCCATCACGGTGGCCGTGGTCGTGCCGTCGCCGGCGACGTCGGAGGTCTTGCTGGCGACCTCCTTGACCATCTTGGCGCCCATGTCCTCGTACTTGTCCTCCAGCTCGATCTCCTTGGCGACGGTGACGCCGTCCTTGGTGACCGTCGGCGAGCCGAACGACTTCTGGATGATGACGTTGCGCCCGCGAGGGCCGAGCGTCACCTTGACGGCTCGGGCCAGCTTCGTGACCCCTCGCTGCATCGCCTGGCGGGCTTCCTGATCAAACGCGATCATCTTCGCGGCCATGAGTAGAACTCGCTCCGGTGGATGGGTTTCGATGAGGGATCGTATGCGATTCCGGCCGAGTCCCCCCGGCCGGCATGACTCAGTCGATCACGGCGAGGATGTCGTCCTCGCGCATCAGGAGGACCTTCTTCTCGCCGTCGAGCTTGAACTCGTCGCCGGCATAGGAGGTGAACAGGACGCTGTCGCCGACCTTCACCTGGAGCGCCCGCTTCTTGCCGTCCTTGGTGACGCGCCCGTCGCCGACGGCCACGACCTTGCCCTTCTGGGGCTTGTCCTTGGCCGTGTCCGGCAGGACGATCCCGCCCGCCGTCGTCGACTTGGCCTCTTCCCGCTCCACCACCACGCGATCGCCCAGGGGCTGAACTTTCATCGCTGTCCCTCGCCTAAGGTTCGCCATTGACGCCGGGAGAATCGATGCCCGTCGCCGGGCATCCTCCCGTCACGCCCTCTCCCGTATGCAAGCACCGTGCCCCGAGGAAACACGAGGCGGATCTCTTTTTGGCAATTCGATTTGTATCGAATGCCCGGTCCCAGGGCCGGCAGTCCGGCCTGCCGATCGCGTCGGCGATCGGGCCACGCCTGCCAAATCGGCAGATCGGATCGATCCCGGTTCAGGAGCGGCCCGCGACGCCCGTCACCCGGCCGAGCAGGGCGAGGCCATTGCCGAGGACGATCGCCTTGGCCATCGGCCGGTCGAACGAGGCGATGGCCCACGTCACGACCTCGGCCGCGTTCCGGAGGCCGGGCAGGGTCTGGTTGACACCCAGGAAGTCCGTGCCGATCGCGATCCCCTCGTGGCCGGGCCGGCCTTCGAATGGGATCGAGGCGACGAGTTCGACGGCCTCGCGGACCTGCTCGGGCGTCTGGAAGAAGGGGGGTGAGATGCTCACCCCGACCACGCCGCCCAGGGCCCGGAGGCGGGTCAGGTTGTCGATCGAGATCGCCCGGGGCGCCTCGAAACCGGGATGGACCGGGGCGCCGTGGCTGTAGATCGGGAAGACCCGTCCAGCTCTCGACGGATCGGCCTCGAACCAGGCCAGCGCGTCCGACATGGCCGGAGGGTTCAGGTGGGCCAGGTCGAACAGGGGTCGCGGGCCGTTGCCTTCGGGCGAAAGGGCCAGCAAGGTCTCCAGGAACGCACGACCGAGGTCCGTCAAACCTCGATCGTCGCCCGGCGCCGAGGAGCCGCCGAGGAGGCTGGTCGACGTGTAGACCGGCTGGAACAGGCGGACGCCCCGCTCGAAGAGACGGGGGAGCCTCGCCAGGTCATCGGGCGATCGGACCAGGGCATCGAACCCTTCGACTCCGATCATGCCCCAGGTCAGGCCGTCGCGGTCGTCGCGCCAGCGGTCGAAGTCATCGGGCCCGATCAGGAGTCGGCCGGGAAATTCGGCCTCGATCCGGGTGATCAGTTCGCCGAGGGCGGCCCAGGGGTCGGCCTGCTTCGCCCAGTCCTCCGCGTCCCGGTAACAGGAAAGGATCGCGGCGCCGGTCGACTGGAGATAGCCGTCGACCTGGGGCAGCCGACCCGCGACCCCCGGATACAGCGCGGGGTCGAAGACGACCGACTCGGGGGCGTACTGGAGGAGCCAGTCGGCGTGGAGGTCGATGAGCCGCATGGGAGGTGGGAGCCGATCTGACGAGACATCCGCGACGGTCCCCGACCGCCGATCCTGGGGGGATGATCGGCGATCGGGGACGACGGGGTCAAGCCCCGATCACTTGCCGACCGCGTTGTCGATCTTGTCGCCGACCTTCTGCGCCGGGCCTCGGGGGTCGAGCGTGTTGTCGATCTTCTTGCCCACTCCGCCGGCCGAGTTGTCCTTCTCGCAGCCGATCAGGGCGGTCGAGCCGAACAGGGCGAACGCGATGAAGGCGGCCTTCTTCCAGTCGAGCTTGCGCATCGTGGGGCTTTCCGGGTCGGTCCATCTCCTCCGGCCCGGGCTCGATCGGCCCCGGCCCCGTCGGAGACATGGTCCCTCCCATCCGCAAAGCCGGGGCCACGAGGTTTTGTTCGACAAGTATTCCATCGAGAAGGGTGTCGCCCCGCTCAGTGGTCCGGCGGCGGGTCGAGCGGGATCAGGTCGAGGAAGCGTTTGACCGTGGCTTCGAGGCCGGGCCAGTTGAGGAGGAGCATCGAGAGGTCCGCGTCATCGCTCGCGGCCTGCCAGGCGAGGGGCGGGGCGTCGATCAGGGCCTTCGCCGGCGGCGAACCCTCGGGCCAGAGGCCGGGGATGCGGCCGGGCCAGAGCCCCCCGGCCATCGTGGTCTTGAGGGCGGGCAGCCAGAGTTCCCGGAGCTTCGGGCCGGCGGAACGGCCGGGATCGTCCCTCGCCTGCATCGACAATCCGAGCATCCCTTCGCCCCAGGTCAGGACGACCGCCCGGTCGACCCGGTCGATCCGGATTTCCCGGCCGTCGACCACGCCCAGGGATCGGGATCGTCCCGCCTCGGGCCGGGGGGCGGGAGCGGCACCCGGGATTGGCTTGACCTTCGCCACCAGCCGCCCGGCCGACTCCCGGTCGTCGAGGTGGAACGCCACGAGGGCGCCGTCGACGGCTTTTCCGTCCGAGCCGACCCAGCCGGACACGCCCTTCAGGTGGAGCAGGAGGTCGGCCTCGGCGCGGATTTCCACCGCTCGGGCCAGGAGATCGAGCCTCAGCCGGGCCGAGGCCACGTCCGCGCGGTCCGGGTCGAGCTTCTCGACGCGATCGACCAGGCCGAACAGGGCCTCCCACGATTTCGCGGCGGGATCGGTCGCCAGGGCGAACCCCGCCAACGCCCGATCGGCCGGAATCCAGTCGAGCCATGACGGGTCGATCGCCGCCGGCCTGGTCAAGATCGGG
>JAJYDH010000534.1 GCA_021777685.1 Planctomycetota bacterium
GTCTCGCTGGCCTCGGCCACGGTCGCTCGGGCCGACCTGATCGAGATCAGGCCGGGCGATCATATCTCAATCATCGGCAACACCCTGGCCGACCGGATGCAGCACGACGGCTGGCTGGAGACGATGCTCCACGCCCGCTTCCCCGAGCACAAGCTGGTCATCCGCAACCTCGGCTTCTCCGGCGACGAGCTGACGACGAGGCTCCGCTCGGCCGACTTCGGCACGCCCGACGAATGGCTGACGAAATGCCGGACCGACGTCGTCTTCGCCTTCTTCGGCTACAACGAGTCGTGGGCCGGCAAGGAAGGGCTCGAGCAGTTCAAGAGGGACCTCGACGCCTTCATCAAGCACACGCTGGCCCAGAAGTACAACGGCAAGTCGGCCCCGAGGCTTGTCGTGTTTTCGCCGATTGCCGTTGAACTGCCGAAGCGTCGCGACCTCCCCGACCCGACCGCTACCAACGAGCGGATCAAGCTCTATTCCACCGCGATGGGCGAGGTCTCGAAGGCTGACGGGGTGGCGTTCGCCGACCTGTTCACTCTGAGCCCTCAAATGTACAAAGAGTCCTCTTCACCGCTCACGATCAACGGCATTCACCCTGACCAGTTGGGCAATAATCTGTTGGCCGGGCTTATCAACCTGCAACTCTTCCAACGCCCGTTTTCCGGGAATGATCTGGCCCTCACCAAGATCCGCCGAGCCGTCCTCGACAAGAATTTCTACTGGTTCAACCGCTACCGGACCGTCGACGGCTACTCGATCTTCGGCGGGCGGGCCGACCTGAGCTTCACCGACGGCCAGACCAACCGGGTGGTCGCCCAGCGAGAGATGGAAGTCCTCGACGTGATGACCGCCAATCGCGACAAGGCCATCTGGGCCGCCGCGCAGGGCAAGGAATACAAGGTTGATGACTCGAACACGCCCCCGTTCATCCCGGTCAAGACCAACAAGCCGGGCTCGGGGCCGAACGGCGAGCACGTCTTCCTCTCGGGCGAGGAGGCCATCGGCCAGATGACCATCGGCAAGAACCTCAAGGTCAACCTGTTCGCCGACGAGAAGATGTTCCCCGAGCTGGCCAAGCCGGTGCAGATGTCGTTCGACGCCAAGGGCCGTTTGTGGGTCGCCTGCTGGCCGACCTATCCGCACTGGAAGCCCAAGGAGGAGATGAACGACAAGCTCCTGATCCTGGAGGACACCGACGGCGACGGCAAGGCCGACAAGAAGACCGTCTGGGCCGACAATCTTCACTGCCCGACCGGATTCGAATTCGCCAACGGCGGCGTCCTGATCGCCCAGGCCCCCGACCTCATGTTCTTGAAAGATACCAACGGCGACGACAAGGCCGACGTCCGCGAGCGCGTCCTTTCCGGGCTCGACTCGGCCGACACCCACCACACGTCCAACAGCTTCCAGCTCGACCCCGGCGGCGCCCTCTACTTCCAGGAGGGGACGTTCCATCAGACCCAGGTCGAGACACCGTATGGCCCGCCGGTCCGCTGCTCGAACGCGGGCGTGTTCCGTTATGAGCCGAAGTCGCAGAAGTTCGAGGTCTACATCTCGTACGGCTTCGCCAACCCCCACGGCCACGCCTTCGACCGCTGGGGCCAGGACATCGTGGTCGACGGCACCGGCTCGGTCCCGACCCACGGGACCCTGTTCTCGGGCCACGTCGACTACCCGGCCAAGCACGGCGGCCCGCCGCAGGTCTACCAGCAGCGGACCCGCCCCACGCCGGGCGTCGAATTCCTCTCCAGCCGCCACTTCCCCGAGGAGTTCCAGGGCAATTTCCTCGTCCCCAACGTGATCGGCTTCCAGGGCATCCTCCGCTACAAGATCGACGAGAAGGACGCCAGCCTCGCCGGGACGGAACTGGAGCCGATCCTGTCGTCCCGCGACCCGAACTTCCGGCCGTCGGACATCGAGGTCGGGCCGGACGGGGCCATCTACTTCCTCGACTGGCAGAACCCGATCATCGGCCACATGCAGCACAACCTCCGCGACCCCAGCCGAGACCGCGTCCACGGCCGGGTCTACCGCGTGACGTATGAAGGCCGGCCGCTCGACAGGCCCGCCAAAATCGCCGGCGCCACCATCCCCGACCTCCTGGACCTCCTCAAGAATCCCGAGGACCGCGTCCGCTACCGGGCCCGGACCGAACTAGGGGCCAGGGATTCGAAGGAGGTCATCGCCGCCCTCAAGACCTGGGTCGCGAAGCTCGACCGATCCGACCCCGACTTCGAGCACCACCTGACCGAGGCCCTCTGGGCCCACCAGTACCAGGACGTCGTGGACGTCGAATTGCTCGACCGGGTCCTCGGCTCGCCCGACTTCCACGCCCGCGCCGCCGCGACCCGCGTCCTCTGCTACTGGCGAGACCGCGTCCCGGGCGCGCTCGACCGGCTCAAGAAGCTGGCCGCCGACCCCTATGCCCGCGTCCGGCTCGAAGCGGTCCGCGCCGCGAGCTTCTTCCCGGTCCCCGAGGCCGTCGAAATCCCCCTGATCTCGGCCGACCACCCGACCGACGAGTACCTCGACTACACCCGCGGCGAGACGATGAAGACGCTGGAGCCCTACTGGCGGAAGGCCCTCGCCGCCGGCCGGCCCATCCCCGTCACCAGCGACGCCGGCACCCGGTTCTTCCTCGGTCGGATCAGCACGGATGAACTGCTCAAGATGAAGCGGTCGAGGGGGATCGACCTCGAATTGCTCCTCCGAAAGGGGGTCCGCGAGGAGGTCCGCCGCGAGGCCCTGGCCGACCTGGCGAAGGTCGACAAAAAGCCCGAGTTGCGGGTCCTGCTCGACGCCCTCAAGGCCCTCGACGACCGGCCCGGCGACGGGGACGACGGCGTGGTGTTCGACCTCGGCCGGCTCCTCACCGGACGCGAGCCCGGCGAACTCGCCGGCGCCCGGGGCGACCTGGAAGCCCTCGCGACCGCCGGCCGGAGGCCGATCACCCGCCAGCTCGGCTATCTCGCGCTGATCGCCGCCGACGGCGGGCGCAACCGGGCGTGGTCCCTCGCGTCGAAGTCGGCCGGCTCGCTCCGCGACCTCGTCGACGCCATGCCCGCGATCCGCGACCCCGGCCAGCGGGCCGGGCTTTATCCCCGCGTCTTGCCGCTGCTCGACGGGCTGCCGAAGCCCCTCGGAGGCGGCTCGAAGGCGTCGAAGGGGACCGAAGGCCGCTTCGTCCGGATCGAGCTGAAGGGCCGGCGGACCCTGACGCTGGCAGAGGTCGAGGTCTTCAGCGACGGCCGGAACGTCGCCCCGCTCGGCAAGGCGACCCAGACGAACACCGGCTACGGCGGCCCCGCCAGTCGGGCGATCGACGGCAACAAGGGGGGCGCCTACGGCGACGGAGGCCAGACCCACACCGAGGAGAACACCCCTAACCCCTGGTGGGAGGTCGACCTAGGCGCCGAATTCCCGATCGATTCGGTCGTGGTCTACAACCGGACCGAGGGGGACTATTACACGAGGATGGACCACTTCACCCTCAAGGTCCTCGACCCCGGCCGCAAGGTCGTCTTCGAGGCCGATGACAACCGCGCGAAGCGGACGCCGGTGGCCATCGAGGTCGGCGGGACCGGCCCCGAGGGGGCCGTCCGCCGCGCGGCGATGGTCGCACTGACCTCGGTCCGGGGCAAGGAGGCCGAGACGTTCAGGGCCCTGGCGAAATTCGCCAGGGGCCAGGGTCCCGACCGATCGGCCGCGATCCGGGCCATCGCGCGGATACCCGCCGCCGACTGGCCGGCCGACGAGGCCGAGGCGACGCTGGGCGCCCTGCTCGCCCACGTCAAGACCATCCCCCCGGGCGACCGGACCTCGGCGAACGCCCTCGACGCCCTCCAGCTTGCCGACGCGCTGGCCGGCCTCCTGCCGCCGGACCGGGCCATGAAGGTCCGGCGCGAACTCGGGGACCTGGGCGTCCGGGTGATCCGGCTGGGGACCGTCACCGACCAGATGCTCTTCGACAAGGACCGGATCGCCGCCCAGGCCGGCAAGCCGGTGGAGGTCGTCTTCGAGAACACCGACATCATGCCGCACAACTTCGTCGTGGCGAAGCCGGGGGCGCTCGAAGAGGTCGGGCTGCTCGGCGAGTCCTCGGCCACCCAGCCCGGGGCTCTGGAGCGGAACTACGTCCCGCCGACCGACAAGATCCTCGTCGCCGGCCGGCTGCTCGCCCCCCGCGAGTCGCAGAAGATCAGCTTCACGGCGCCGAGCAAGCCGGGCGTCTATCCGTATGTTTGCACCTATCCCGGCCACTGGAGGCGGATGTACGGGGCGTTCTACGTCGTGGAGGACATCGCCGCCTACCTCGCCGACCGCCCCGGGTAC
>JAJYDH010000045.1 GCA_021777685.1 Planctomycetota bacterium
GAGCCCCACCATCTTCCCGAAATGCTGGTGGGGCTCGCCCGAGGCTCGACCCACCCTACGCATTCAGATAGACCGTCCGAATCGTTTGTTCAATACACCTCGCCCGCTCGGACGACGTGGCCGCTGGTCCCGCCGGCGGCAGAGGCCCAGGGGGCGTAGCGGGCGTGCCAGCCCTCGGCGGCCCGGACGGTGGCGAGGTCTTCCTTGGTCATCCCGTAGCGGGCGAACCAGGGGGTTCCGTGCTCCTGGACGACGGCGTCGACGTCGGCGACCCGCTTCAGGCCGTCGGTGGCGGCGAACCGGGTCCGGGCCTCGGCGCCGTCCTGGAGGAAGTACTCCTTCCAGAAGGCCCGGCCGCCCAGGACGCCCGAGCAGCCGGTCTCCATCGCCATCTTGACCTGCTTGAGGTAGTCCGGGTAATCCACCCCGGCCGACAGGAGGACCCAGGGGCGCTCGCTGGCCTCGGAGAGGGCGTGCAGGTTGTCGACGAGCTGCGAGTCGGACTCGTGCCCGAGCGTGCCGGGGAACTCCGACTTGTAGACGTCGCAGAACCGGCTGATCTGGCGGGCGGCCTCGATGGTCGTCTCGGCCTTGCGGTCGAGGTACGACTTGTCGGTCTTCTTCTCGCCGTTATAGGGGAAGGAGACCGGCTCCAGGAGGAACAGGATGTCGTACTTGATGCACTCGGAGTAGACGTGCTGGATGAACGAGAACTGGTGCTCGGCCGAGACCAGCTCGCCGGGCTCGAACGGGGCGAGGATCTTGACGGCGTCGGCGCCCATCAGCTTGATCTTCTCGACCGACCAGCCGGGCTCGACCTCGCCCATCGGGCCGCCGTGCTTGTTCTTGCCGCTGCCCGACTTCTCGACGCGGACGAGCATCCCCTTGGCCGGCGGCATCGCCTCGGTGGCGATGGCCGGCCAGGCGCCGTAGTAGGCGTCGATCAGCACGCCCGAGGCGGCCGGGGCCATCTCCCGCATCATGTCGAGCTTGGCGTCGACGATCTCTTCGTAGGTCGGCTCGCGGTCCTGTCCCTTGGCCTTGAGGGCCTTGGCGGCCATCTCGATCATCGAGCTGTTCTGGTCGAAGGCGACCATCGTCAGCGTCCCGTTGGGGTTGCTGATCCGCTGGAGCCCTCGGAGCTTGCCGGGGGTCAGACCCTTGCCGAGGAGGGCGGTGGCGCCCAGGTGTCGCGTGGCGGGGGCGGCGATGGCCATCGTAGGGGAATCTCCCGTCGCCCCGGACGATTGGCGGGGCGACGCATGGGTTCGGGTTCGCGGCCGCGCCCCGTCGGGCCTCCCCGGAGGCCCGGCGGCCGTCCGCGGCTCGCGGTTCGGGATCGATCGATCGTCCGTCAGCGAGCGATTTTAGCGACCGGCGGCGCCTTTGCAAGCATCCGGGGCCCCGAGTTGCATCGGCACGGATCTTGCCCGATACTGTGTGTTCCACCCAGATCCCCAACATCACCCGCGAGCGGGCGCCGGCCCCCCGGCCGGCGCGGAGGGCCCCGACCATGCCCCTGAGCGACTACGAGGCCGAGCAGGTCCGCCAGATCTCCCTCTGGAAGTCGGAGCGGCCGAGCCTGTTCATGGACGCCTATCGGGGGCTCTCCCGGCCGATCTCCCGGCTGGTCGCCCGGGTCGTCCCCAAGGGGATGGTCCACAAGGCCCTGGCCGAGGTCGAGGCGGTGGCCGAGAAGGCCGACACCGTCGGCGACTTCCTCGTGAGGGCGGGGGCTTCGAGCGTGGGCGACCTGCTCGACCGGCCGCTGGAGGAGTGCGACCAGCTCGCCATGACCTTCTCCGCCCGGTCGGAGCACCTCGCCCTGCTCGAAGGGGTGGTGCCGGCCGCCGGCGGGGTCGCGATCCCGGGCGTGGGCGGGGCCGTGACCTCGATCGTCGAGACCCCCCTCTTGCTGACGGCCACGCTCCGGGCCGTCCGCCGGATCGGCCATTGCTACGGCTTCCCGCTCGACTCGGACGCCGACCGCCGGTTCGTCCTGGCGATCCTCGACGTCGCCAACGAGGACGACCCGCCCGGGTCCGACGAGGAACGGCTGGGGCTCTGGTCCCCCGAGGGCCCTTACGGCGCCTCGGCCGACGGCCGGCGGCCCGGGGACGACGTCGAGGGCGCGATGATCGACGACCTGCCGCTCCAGGCGATCCCGTTCCTGGGCGACGCCGCCAACCTGGTGCTCGACTACGCGTTCGTCCGCCGGGCCGACGACACCGCCCGAAGGGTCTTCCAGGAGCGCTGGCTCCGGGCCAACGGGAAGGTCGAGTCGATCCCGCCGGCGCCCGGATTCCGTCGGCGAAGCTCGGTCGAGGGGCTGGCCCGGGCCGGGTCGGAGCTGGCTTATGCGGGCGCCTACGGGGTCGCCTTCGGCGTGACCTTCCCGGCGAGCCTGGCCGGCGCCGCCCTGGCCTCGGTCGCCCCCCGGGCGGCGCTCAAGGGGCTCCGGGACGGCGCCTCGGCGGCGGGTCGGGACGCCCGCGACGTCGCCGAGGGCTTCCGCCATTCGACCCGGCCGGATGCGGCCATGCCGCTCCCCTCGCCCGCCTGATGCACGGGCCCGCTTAGGATCGCCCATTCAATTAACTTCCTGTTTTGGAGTGCGGGAGCTTGCTCCCGCTCTGTCCCCGGGAGCTTGCTCCCGGCCGCGGACGTCCGACAGATCCGGGAGCAAGCTCCCTCCGTGAAAGCGGGAGCAAGCTCCCGCACTCCAAAGAGTTCGCCGTGAAAATGGGCCGTTATTGAATCGACGATCCTGAGACTGTCCGATCCATCCGAAATGACCGATCGCCGATGGTCGATGGCCGATCGGAAACCTCAGCCCATCCTCGACCATCGACCATCGTGAATCGACCATCGGGGCCGCGAATGATCGGGCCATCCCGGTTCCGTTTTCCGCCCCGATCCGCGCTCAGCCGGCCTTGCCGATCGTGAACGGGAGGTCGAAGAAGGCCGTCGGGGCCGGCTTCGGGGCGATCGGGGCCGGTTTCGGGGCGATCGAGGGGGCCGGGCGGGGCGTCGAGGCCGCCGGCTTCGGGCTCGCCGGGGCCTTCGCGGGCTCGGGCGAAAACGAACCCAACGGCTCGCGGGCGGGCGCGACGACCGGGGCGGGGGCGGGAGCGGCAAGGGCAGGGGCCTTCGCCTCGCGCCGGTGCTGGCGGAATTCCTTGATCGCGCGGAAGAAGCCCCGTTCGGCGGCGGCCTCGTACTTCCGGGCCAGGCACGCTTCCTTCGAAGGGTCGAACATCGCCCGATGGCCGGCCTCGACCGGGTCTTCCCCGTTCGCCTCGGCCTCGGCCTGCGCCTTCTCGACCCGTTCGGTGAGCGCGGCGGTCTCCTGGAGCACGGCGCGTTCCATCCGGACGGCGCAGGTGGCGGCGCGGCGGATCAGGACGCGGCCCATCTCGTCGACCGGGCCGAAGTCGGCCTCGAAGGCGGCGAACGTCCGCTCGACCTCGTCGGCGTCCTCATTCGGCAGGACGACCCCCGCTCCGGTCAGGCCGTGCTTGAGCGCGTTGGCCCGCGACTTCTCCTTGCCGGCCTCGGTCTTCGGCCCGGTGCTCTTGAGGGCGTTGGCGCGGTTGGCGGCGATCCGGGCTTCGCTGGCGGGCATGGGTCGGTCCTCGGTGCGGGTGAGGATGGGGTGCTTTCCCCTTCCGTCCCATATATTCAGAACGAAGCCACGCCCTTTATTCCTGTTTCTGGCCGGATTCGAAAGATTTCTCGAAAATCCTCCGGGCAACCTCAGCGGATCTTGAGCAGCTCGATGTCGAAGATGAGCGTGGAGTCCGGCGGGATGCCGGGCACTCCTCGCGCCCCGTAAGCCTGCTCGGGCGGGATGACCAGCCGGCGGACGCCCCCGGCCTGCATGCCGACGAGGCCGATGTCCCACCCCTTGATGACCACGCCCTGGCCCACCCGGAACTCGAAGGGCTGGTTCCTCGCGAGCGAGCTGTCGAACTCCTTGCCGTCGACGAGCTTGCCGACGTAGTGGACCGAGACCGAGTCGCCCGCCTTGACCGCCGGCCCCGAGCCGACCTTGATGTCGACGATCCTCGTCGTCTTCGGCCGGAACATCGCGATCCCGAACGCGATCAGCGCCACCAGGGCGAGCATCCCGCCCATCGTCAGCCGGACTTGGGGCCTGTCCATCCGAGGTCGTTCTCCTCCGAGCCAAAGCTCGGCGTGTCCATGTCCGGTGGGTTTCGCTGCCGCTCACCCACCCTACAAGAACAGGGCCTCGAAGCGCCTTCAACCCCTCGGCGTCCGGCCCTGGACCGTCCCGCCAGCAAATGTTAAACTCCAGGCGACAGGCATGGCTCACCGCACTCGACCCCGGAGGCACCCCGATGGGCCCCATCGAACCGACCCGCACAGGCGGGAGACTCTCGACCCGGCGCTCGTTCCTCCAGGTGGGGTCTTCGGGGCTCGTGGGGATGAGCCTGCCGGGTTTGCTGGCGGGCCGGGCCGCGTCGGCGGCGGCGGGATCGAGGCCGGGGCGGGCGAAGTCGGTGATCGTGATCCTGCTCAGCGGCGGGCTGGGCCAGCACGACTCGTTCGACATGAAGCCCGAGGCTCCCGACGGGATTCGCGGCGAGTTCAAGCCGATCGACACGGCCGTCCCCGGCATCCGGGTCTGCGAGCACCTCCCCGCGATGGCGGCCAGGGCCGGCAAGCTAGCGATCGTCCGGTCGATGGCCCACCCCGAGGGGAACCACCTGCTGGCGGTCCACCGGGTCCTGACCGGCCAGGCGTCGAGCCCCCGAGGGGCCAGCGACCTCGACCGGGTCGCCACCCGCGACGACTTCCCGTGCTACGCCGCCGCGCTCGACAAGGTCAGGCGGCGCGACGACGGCATCCCCAGCGGCGTGGCCTTGCCGCTCCGGCTGGTGGAAGGGCCGCTCACCTGGCCGGGGCAGGACGCCGGCTTCCTCGGCCCTCGCCACGACCCCTGGCAGCTCCGGCTCGACCCGAACAAGCCCGAGTCGAGGGACGACAGCCTCGCCCTGCCCGACGGGCTCGACGCCGGCCGGCTCCATCGCCGTCGCCACCTGCTGGGCCAGGCCGCCGTGCCCTCGCCCGGTGACGCCTTCGTCGACCAGCAGGACGCCGCGCTCGCGCTGCTCTGCGACGGCCGGGTCGGCAAGGCCCTGGACGTCGACCGCGAGGACCCCCGGCTCGTCGACCGCTACGGCCGGCATCTGTTCGGCCGGTCGCTGCTGATGGCCCGCCGGCTGGTCGAGGCCGGGGTGCCGATCGTCCAGGCGACGATGGGGATCGTCCAGACCTGGGACACGCACGTCGCCAACTTCCCCAAGCTCAAGGACAGCCTGCTCCCCGCGCTCGACCGGGCCGTCTCGACCCTGCTCGACGACCTGGAGGCCCGGGGGCTGCTCGACGAGACGCTGGTGGTGATGCTCGGCGAATTCGGCCGGACGCCGAAGATCAGCGAGCTGACCCCGGGCGCCGTGCCGGGCCGCGACCACTGGCCGAAGGTCTTTCCCGCCGTCTTCGCCGGCGGGGGCGTGGTCGGGGGCCAGCTCATCGGCAAGTCCGACCGCCTGGGCGCCTATCCGCTCTCGCGGAGCTTCGGCCCGCCCGACCTCGCCGCCACGATCTACAACGCCCTGGGCGTCGACCCCGCGACCGAGATCCGGGATCGGCTCAACCGCCCCCTGCGGCTCTGCTCGGGCGAGGTCATGACCCCGCTCTACACCACGGCGGCGGTCTGATTCACGGGCCCACGGATTCTGTCCGATACTCGGGCATGATCGATGCGCGATGGTCGATGTGCGAACCGGCGAGCATGCCGGATCTCGGCCGTCGATCATTCAGCCCCGGCCGGGCGATCAGCCGGCGGCGTGGGCCAGCTCGGCCGCCCCGGCCCGGGAATCCTGGGATTCGGGGAGGATCGCGATCGTGTCGATGTCCCCCACCGCGAGCTTGTACCCCGCTCCGATCAGCAGCCGGATGCAGGCGTTCTTGTCGGGCTCGATCAGGTGCTTGTGCTCGTACATGATGATGTCAGGCCGACAGTCGGCCGCGAGCAGGTTCTTGACGGTCTCGTAGTCGTATCCCTCGGTGTCGATCACGACGATGTCGGGCCGGGCGTTCAGCTCGGCGAAGAGGCCTCCGAACGTGATGACCGGGACCGTCTCGGTCACGATCGCGGCCTCCAGGCCGGGGACGCAGGGGGCGTGCCTCATGAGGACCTCGCGCCGAAAGGACGCGATCTGAAAGAGCCACTCGGGCCCCGGGGTGCCGGGCCTGACCCGGTACAGGGACGCCTCGCCGGGGGCCTTTCCGACGGCCGCCCTCTTGAAGACGAGGCCGTCGATCCCCGCGTAATTCGACCTCAATTGCTCGAAGTAGTCGGCCTGCGGCTCGATCAGGCATCCCTTCAGCAGGCCCCTCTGGACGTATTCATGGAGCGGGTCGCCGTCGACCCCGTTGAAGGCGCCGACCTGGACGAAAGAGGGGGATTCCTTCCGGCGGAGCAGGTATTCGCAGAGGACCATGTCGAACGACACGTCCAGTTGCGAGGACGGGGTCGAGCGGAAGGCCCGGGGCGAGCGGACGATCGTGAACCCCCCGACGGCGAGCACGTGATGGAGAAAACGCTTGATGCGGTCGCCCATGAAAGACCGTCTCCGATGACCTTGGGTTGCGCGGGACCGTCGCCGGAGATCATCGACTGGAGATCACGGCGGGCTGATGGCTGTCGGCGAAGTTCCGGATCGCGGAGAAATACTCGCGGGCCTCGGGCCTGACCTCGCCCGCCAGCGTCCGCTCGACCTGCTCGGCCAGCAGGGCCATCCAGTCGGCCAGCTCGCGGTCGAGCCTGGACATCTCCACCGGCTTGCCGAAATACTCGATCATGGGCCATTTCCCGGCCTCGAGGGCCCCGGTGGTCCGCCGCATGGCCTCTCCGCTGCCGGCCACGTACATCATGTAAGGGATGAACAGGAGGCATTCGGCCACCTTCTGGCGGCCGTTGAGCACCTGCACGTGCTGGGAGATCACCTGGCCGAGGTGGACCAGGTCGGCCGGCTGTTCGACGGGCAACATCAGGGTCGAGCCGACTTTCCACTCGGCGTAGAGGAACGTGTCGAACTCGACCAGGCGGTCGTCGAGCCGGCCGATCCGGTTGAAGATCTCGATCGGCCGGAACCTGGCCCTGATGGCCTGGATGTCGATCATCAGCTCCCAGGTGCTCGCGAACCCATCCTCGGCGACGATCCCGTTGGACAGATACGGCGAGACGCCCAGGAACGTCGGCCCCAGCTCGTTGATGAGCCGGTAGCGCTCCTCGTAGAAATCGCGGCGGATCGGCAGGGCGTCGAAGTCGTGGATCAGCACATATCTCGTCCGGCACCGGGCGATCCCCTTGCACCAGCTCATCCACGAGTAGAGCCAGGGCCAGTCGATGGCCCGTGCCCAGAACGACTGCATGGGAGTGTAGGTGATGAAGGTGATCGGGAGGCTGGGATAGCGCTCCTTGATCTCGCGACGGAAGCTCTCGGGGAGCTGGGCTTCGGTCAGCTCGAACGCGATCATCAACTCCTTGAGGTTGTCCGTGTCCTGCCGGACGATCAGTTGCAGGACCGTGTCCAGGATCGTCCGCAGGGTGTAGTTGCAGGCGATGATGACCGTGTAACCGGGCTCATAAGACTTCATCGGGCCCCATCGTACGAGCGTCCGGAGGAGCAGCTCCAGGGGCAGGCGTTGCAGACGACGTACATGAAAAGCCAACTTGCTCTTATACTTACTTCGCTTGTAGTCGATCATGCGGTCAGAACCCCCGGGTTGATCAGGGGGCTGCCGGCGGCGGCCTTCACGGGCCGGCGGGCGCGATGCCCCGAGAAATAGTCGTGATATCCCTCCGCCGTCCGGATGAGCCCGTCGGCCAGGGAGACCGACGGTTCGAAGCCCAGGTCGTCGGTGAGACGGCGGCCCGAGGCCCTCTGGGCGGGGATCGTGACGACGCCGGGGGAGGGTTGGGCGACGACCCGGATCTGCAGGCCGTCGATCTCGGCGGCCCGGGCCGGGTCCGACCTCCGCTCGACCTCCGCGGCCGCTTCCATCGCCGCCTGGATCATCAGGGGGGTCTTCAGGTGGGCGCAGCCCTTCAGGTTGTAGACCTTGCCCCAGCAGCGGGGGGTCGCGGCCAGGCCGATCAGGGCCCGGACGCAATCGTCGATGTAGAGATAATCGCGCTCGTGATGGGCCGACTCGGCGTAGAGTTCCGGCGCCTCGGGGGAGTCCCCGGCCAGGAGGGACTTCATCGCCCTGGGGACCACGCGGTAGTTCGTGTTGAAGTCGTGCGGGCCGAAGATGTTGCAGAGCCGCAAGACCACCGTGGAGAGCCCGTAGACGCGGTGATACATCCGGGCGAAGACGTCCGCGGCGAGCTTCGAGACGTCATAGACGCCCGTGGCCAGGAGCCGGGACTTCTCCTCGTCGTAAGGCTCCCCGTCGGAGTCGCCGTAGACCTTGTCCGTCGAGGTGTGGACGATGCTGAACGGCCGGTGCTGGTCGGTCCGGATCGATTCCAGGAGGTTGAGCAGGCCGACAGTGTTCGTCTGCGCCGTCTCGTAGGGGAAGGCGACGGCCCGCTCCACCACCGAGGCGAACGAGGCGAGGCTGAACACCGCCTTGAACGGCCTGGATCGGACCACGTCGCGGACCACGTCGAGCGGGTCGGCGAGGTTGACGCGGACGGGACGGACCGAGGCCCGGAGCCCCGGGCGGATGTTGATCAGCGACGGTCGCTCGGGCGACGTGTCGAGGTCGATCAGGGTGACGTTCGCGTCGAGGTCCACCAGGCGTGCGGCCAGGTGGCTGCCGATGAAGCCGAACCCCCCCGTGACGAGGACGTCGGCATCACGGAAGAATCTCCTCGCGATGGAATCATGGCTTGGCAACACACAATCTCCGTGTGTTAGAGGATCGTGGGACTCGATCAACCCCCGCGATCGGGCGACCCGGGGCCGACCCGTCTCCGACGCCGTGCATCACCGACCGGCGCGCCCGGATTGACGGGAGGCCCGACCGGTGGCGGACGGCCTCGACCTGCCCGGAAGGGGCTATTGGCGACTCATCGCCCGCGACGGCGATAGGCCAGCAACATGGCCCCGGCCGCCGCCATCAGCAGGCACGAGGGGGGCTCCGGCACCGTGGACGCCGCCGGGGCCAGGACGACGTTGTCGATGACCGCCCCGATATAGCCGTCGTTGCCGTTGAAGATCGATTGAAATCGGACGCCCAGCAACGAGGACGTCGCCGTCACCTGGACGGTGACGGCGGTCCAGTTGTAGAGGTTCGGTAGCTGGATGAAGATATCCGCCGGCTGGGCGAGGATTGCGTTCGAATTGCCGTCGAACAACTGCACCCGGATGCCGTCGTCCAGGCTGCTCCCGGGATATTGCTGGTCGCGATAGCCGGAGTAGGCGAAGGTCAGCTGGTACAACTGCCCGGCCGTCGCCGCCATGACCTGAGAGAGCGTCCCGGGCTGGTCGCCGTTCAGGTCGAGGAGATTATTGCCGTCGGGCGCCGTCAGCGCGGGAAGCACGTTCCCGCTCCAGTCCGTGTACGAATTGATCGACTTGACTACGTCGACATTCCCCGCCTCGATCGTCCATCCCGGCAGGCCGCCCGTCGTGCCGAACTCGGCGTAGTTGCCGGCGGACGGGAGCGGGGGATCTTCGAAGCTGCCGTTTATGAGGCCGGCCCGCGCGACGCCCGATCCCGATGAGGCGAAGGCCGCGAGAGCCAGGATCGACAACATTGATCGTTTCATGGGATGCGCCCCACATGAGGGATTTCAATCCGACTTTCCACTCCGGGGCTTATTTTCCCGGACTCCGAACAGCCTGTCAATCGATGCCATGGCTATGTTCTGAAAAAACAACCTTGCCAACCATTGGGATTTTAAAGATCATGGACTTTAATTATCAATCGTATCCGAATTTGGCTTTTAAAAAAACGCTTTTCAATGTCGCAGGTCGTTTAAATTTCGAAATTCCCAGGACACTCGGCATACTATGGCTCCAGATCCGGCCACCCGGGGCGAAGCCCGAATGCCGGACATTCTCGCCGCCGAGGCCGTCTTGATGTCCGGCTCCGGATCGGACGACGGCCCGGGCGCGACGGGTGCGAACTCGAAGCCGTGGCGGCGCACCCGGCCGGGCCGACGGGCCGGCTCGGCGGGCCTTTCCCGCCCGAGGATCGCGAGCCTCGGACGTCACCGCGGCCGATCGGCGGGCCGGTCTAGGAGTTGAGCATCCGGAGGGAATCGCGCAGCTCCGGCCGAATCCGATCATATTGATGAATGATCGGGATCGGGCGGCCGTCGGGGTCGACGATGCAGCCCTGCCGGATGGAGAGTTCGGTCTGGTAGTTGACGGTCGCGATCCGGCCCCGATCGCCCGCCGAGACGGTGTATTCGCCCGGCCCCAGGAAGCTCGACACGACGTAGTTGTGCAAGGCCTGGTCGATCCCGCCATGCCTCCAGGTCCGGAGCCGCTTGACGCAGTCGCACATCCGGCGGACGTGGCCGAGGACGGCCTCCCTCGACCCGAGGATCGTCCCCGAGCAGAGCACGTGACGGCCTTCGATGGCCGAGAAGGCCTCGGCGCCGAAGCCGTCGGCGAACCAGGCGTCGTTGAGCGGCTCGGAGCCGAAGCGGTTCGACTCCTCCGCCAGCTCCAGCCCGACGGGGGTCTCGAACGGGTCCGCCTGGAAGAAGACGTCGCGGGAGTCGGAGAGCAGGACCTGGCCGAAGTCCTCGCGGGACAGGATGTCGCGGATGTGGAAGAACCGGGCCACTGCCAGGGAGACCAGCGACCTCGTCAAGGCCTCGGGGAGGATGGGGGCGAGGCTCGGCGCCAGGCGGGTGGACCGGCCGAGGAGCTCGGTCACGCGGACCCGCTTCCGCACGGTCGCGCCGCTGAATTGCCGGTAGCGGACCTTGACCCGGGGGATGTGGCGGCAGAACCACAGATCCTGGTCGAGTTCGGCGTCGTACTCGCGGGCGATGTCGCGGAGGGGCCCCTTCTCCCAGACGAGCAGGATGACCCGGGCCGACCGATTGACCGCGCGGAAGGTCCTCAGGAAGGTCCGGACGAAGTCGGGGCCCACCCCGTAGGCGGCCGAGAAGACGACGTCGGGGGCGTCGGCCCCGGTCCGGATTTTCTCCCCTTCGGCGGCCTGGATCATCATGGACTTTCCACCCTGGGGCTGGTTCGCCGGCGTCGGGGGGCAACATCGCCCGGGATCGACCCAGGTAACATCTTTATTGGATGCGCACCCCTTTCGTCAAGCACACACCAATGCTCGGGCCGATCAGGACGCCGGGGCGAGGGCGACCTTGGGCGGGAGCCGGACGGTGAACCGCGAGCCCTGGCCGGGGGTCGAGTCGACCTCGATCGTGCCGCCGTGGTCCTGGACGATCCCGTAGCTGATCGAGAGGCCCAGGCCGGTGCCGACGCCGACCGGCTTGGTCGTGAAGAACGGGTCGAAGATCCGCTCGCGGATCGCCGGGTCGATCCCGCAGCCTGTGTCGACGACGTCGAGCCGGACGCCTCCCTCGTCGGCGCGGGTCCGGACGGTCACGGCGCCCCCCTCGGGACAGGCGTCGATGGCGTTCATGACGAGGTTCATGACCACCTGGTTGAGCTTCGCCCCGAAGCAGGTCAGCGGCGGCAGCTCGCCGAGATCCTTGTCGATCCGGACGTGCTTCTTGCGGGCATGCCCCTGGACGATGGTGATCGTCGAGGAGATCCCCTCGTTGAGGTCGACCTCGTTGAGCGTCCCCTCGTCGAGCCGGGCGAAGACGCGGAGGTCGCGGACGATCTGCTGGATGCGCCCCAGGCCGTCGCGGGTCCGTTCGAGGAGCCGGGGGAGGTTGCCGACGGTGTATTCCAGGTCGAGGCTCTCGCGACGGGCCCGGATCTCGTCGACGAGGTCGGGCCGGCACTCGGCCAGCGGCCCCTCGCCCTGCCGGTACAGGTCCAGGACGTCGAGCAGCTCGGCCAGGTCGCGCTGGAGGACGGCGACGTTGTTGCTGACGAACGACAGCGGGTTGTTGATCTCGTGGGCGACCCCGGCGACCATCTGGCCGAGCCCGGCGAGCTTCTCCGACTGGACCAGGCGGCTCTGGGTCTCCTTCAGGGCCTCGTGGGCCTGGCGTTCGGACTCGGCCATCTCGCGGAGCAGGAGGTTCTGGGCCTGGAGCTGCTCCTCGGCCTGCTTCCGCTCGGTGACGTCGGAGAAGATCCCCTGGATGCCGATCGCGTCCCCCTCGCGGTCGAACAGGGGCGTCTTCATGATGTGGACGTAGATGACCCGGCCGCCGGGCGTCGAGTGCTCCTCGACCGCCTCGAACGGCTTACGCTCCTCGATGACCCGGGCGTCGTCGAGCCGGTATTTCTCGGCCAGCTCGGGCGGGAAGAACGAATAGTCGTCCTGGCCGAGGACCTCCTGGGGCGTCCGCCCCAGCTCCCGGGAGAAGTTGCTGTTGCAGAAGGTGAACCGGCCGTTGAGGTCCTTCCGGAGGATGCTCTGCGGCAGGCTCTCGACCAGCGAGTGATAGAAGACCTCCGACTCGCGGAGCGCCAGCTCGGTCGTCTTCAGCTCGAAGAGCTGCTCCTCCAGCTTGAGGCGGAGCCGCCGCTGGCTCCGGGTGAGCCGGAGGGTGTAGACGACCAGCGCCGCCGCCAGGAGCGCGGTGAACCCCGCGGACAGCAGGACGCTGACTTCGATCCGGCCCATGCCCGTCACCTGTTCGATCGCGGCCTCGATCTCATGATATCGCGACATGGCCCGCCGATCCGGGCCCGTGCAATTGCGACGATATCCCAGACGCCGGCCCGAGGCCAGGCTCTGCCCGGGTTATGGGCTCGGATCTGGCCGGCCCCTTGACACCCCGGCCCGGTCGCGCCGACGATTGCGAGGTCGATGGGTCCCGATCGGAATCCGGAGGTCGATCGCGATGGGCAAGCGATGGCGAATGGCGTGGGCGCTGGTACTCCTCGCCGCCCCATCCTGGGCGAGGGCCGACGAGCCGCCTCTGGCGGAGTATTTCCGCGTCGAGACGGCCCGGCTCAAGGCCCGGCCGCTGGCGGGCCACGACTCGGCCGGGTCGTGGACGGCGGCCCGGCCCGAGCTGCAACGCCGGCTCCGCGAGATGCTCGGGCTCGACCCGATGCCCGCTCGCGGGGACCTCCACGCCCGGATCACCGGCACGGTCGAGCGGCCCGACTTCGTCGTCGAGAAGCTGCTGTTCCAGTCGAGCCCCGGCCTCTACGTCACGGCCAACCTCTACCGCCCGAAGGTGGTCGAGGGGCGACTGCCGGCGATCCTCTACGTCTGCGGCCACGCCAAGGTCGAGAAGGACGGCGTCATCTACGGCTGCAAGGCCCACTACCAGCATCACGCCGCCTGGTTCGCCGCCAACGGCTACGTCTGCCTGGTGCTCGACACCCTCCAGCTCGGCGAGCTGCCCGGCCTCCACCACGGGACGGCCCGCGAGGGGATGTGGTGGTGGCAGTCGCGCGGGTACACCCCGGCCGGGGTCGAGGCCTGGAACGCGGTCCGGGGGATCGACTACCTCGTCTCCCGCCCCGAGGTCGACCCGAGCCGGATCGGCGTGACCGGCCGGTCGGGCGGAGGGGCGACTTCGTGGTGGGTCGGCGCCATCGACGACCGGGTCGCGGCCGTCGCCCCCGTGGCCGGGATCACCGACCTGGAGGACCACGTCGTCGACGGCGTGGTCGAGGGGCATTGCGACTGCATGTATTTCATCAACACCCACCGCTGGGACTTCCCGACCGTCGCCGCCCTGGTCGCCCCGAAGCCGCTGTTCGTCGTGAACACCGACCACGACCCGATCTTCCCCGAGGACGGCGTCCGGCGGATCTTCGCCCAGCTCGAGAAGGTCTACGGCTGGTTCGAGGCCCGCGACCGCCTGGACCTCCTGATCGGGAAGGGGGGGCACGTCGACACGCCCGAGATCCGCCACCCGACGTTCGCGTTCTTCGAGCGTTATCTCAAGGGCAAGACGGTGGACCCCGCCACGATCGACGAGCCCGATCGCAAGATCCCGTTCGAAGACCTGAAGGTCCTCAAGCCCGGCGAGATCCCGCCCTACGTCCGGAACGGCACGATCCACGAGACGTTCGTCGAGGCCGCCCCGACGCCGAGGCCGATCGACGCCAAGGCCTGGGGAGGGGTCAGGGAGGATTGGCTTCGCGAGGTCGATTCGCGAGCCTCCGGCGACGAGCCCGGACCATTCGACGAGAATCTCGTGGCCCGGTTCCCGCACGAGGGGGCCGACCACGCCTCGCGCGACTTCACCTCGGAGGCCGGAGTCCGGGTTCGGCTCTGGTCGATCGTCGGCGAGGGCGACGTCGAAGGCCGCCGGACGCTGCGGGTCGTCGTGCTCGACCAGGCGGCCTGGGAGGGCGGGCTGGGCGACTTCCTGGGGGAGATCGACGACCGCCGCGTCGCGCCGGTCGAACGCCTGAAGGAGCCCTGGCGAGGGCTCGTCGGGCGACGGACCGGGCCGCTCCTGTTCGTGGCCCCGAGGGGAGTCGGGCCGTCGGCCTGGCCGGCGAGCAAGGATGTGCAGGTCCGCCGACGCTTCGCCCTGCTCGGTCAGACCCTCGACGGCAGGCGGGTGTTCGACGTCCTCCGGGCGGTCGAGCTGTTCCGGGCGGAGGGCGACCCGCGCGAGAAGCCCGCGGAGTCGGATCGGCCATCCGCCTACGCCAGCCCGCGACGGCCCCGCCGGCCCGCCATGCCCGCGAATTTCACCGCGGCGGGCCGGGCCGCGCCCGTGGCCCTGCTGGCGGCCTTGCTGTCGAAGGAGGAACAACTCTCGGTCACATTGTTCGACCCCCCGACGACCTGGCGGGACGGCCCGGCCTTCCTCGGGATCGACCGGGTGATGGGGCTGCCCCAGGCCGTCGCGTTGATCCACCCTCGCCCCTTGACGCTGATCGGGACGCCCCGCGAGTCGTGGTCCTGGGCGGAGGATCTGGCCGGGAGGCTGGAACCTCGCCGCCCCTGGCCGACCTTTCGCGACCGGCCGGGGCCGTGAGGGCAGGGCGGGTTATGCGTCCGGATTCGCCCCGGTCATCCCCCGCGATTTCTTCATGGAAATCTGGACCCGGGGCGACTTGCGCGTCACAATCCTCCATCATTGGTTGAACGGAATCGTCTCCAACCCGGCGGTGCCGCGATGCTCCACTCATTCGCCTGCCCGGGCTGCGGAAAAGAGTACGAGCTGCCCTGGTCGATGGTGGGGAAGAAGGCCCGCTGCAAGGGGTGCCGCGAGGAGTTCACGATCCCGCCGCCGGTCGAGCCGAGCGACCCCCGGACCATGATGGCGATCCCCATCCGCCCGCGCGTGATCGAGCCGCCGCCGATCTCGTTCCCGGTCCTCAACGCCCCGCCCAGATCATCCATCCCACCCCCCTCGCGAGAGGACGCCCCCGAGCCGCCCCGGCCGAGGCAGTCTCCGAGCCGCCCCGCGCCCGCCCCGAGCCGCCCGGGACCGGTCATCCCCCGGGCCGTCCGCCGGCCCGAGCCGCCGCCTCCCCCACCTCGCCCGGCCCGGCCGAGCTGGCTCATCCCGGCGATCGCCGGGGGGGGCCTGGCGGCGATCCTGGCGCTGAACGTCGGCCTGTTCTTCCTGTTCGGCCCGAAGGCCGACCTGGCGGAACGCATCGAGCCCGGGCCCGGGCGCGTCGAGGCCGTCGCCCCCGCCCCGGCCCCGGCCGACGTCGCCCCGGCCCCGGCCCTGGGAGAGATCGCGAAGCCCGTCGTTCCGGCCGCCCCGCCCGGGCCGATCGTCCCGCCCAAAGCCGCCGAGCCGGCGAGGAAGCCGGTCGTCCCGGCCGCCCCTCCCGAGGAGACGGTCCCCGACGGGCCGATGAGCACGGCCGACATCGTCGCGAAGTACGAGCCCTCGGTCGCTCTGATCAAGGGAAAGAAGGGGAGCGGCACGGGGTTCGTCGCCCGCGCCGGGATCGTCGCGACCAACGCCCACGTCATCGACGGCGAGCGGATGAAGGACGTCGAGGTCCGGTTCCCCTCGGCCGAGGAGACGAAGCAAGGCCCGTACGCCGCACGGCTCCTCTTCCAGGACAGGGAGCGCGACCTGGCCCTGCTCGGCGTCGTCTGCGACCTGCCGCCGGTCCGCGTGGCCGAGGCGTACAGGTTCCGCAAGGGGGAGGACGTGACGGTCATCGGCAACCCCGGCGTCGGCGGGCAGTTGATCCTGGAGAACGCCATCAGCCGGGGGATCGTCAGCTCGATGACGAAGCTCAACCAGCAGTCGTTCATCCAGCTCGGCATCGCCATCAACCCGGGCAACTCCGGCGGCCCCGTCTTCGACCCCAGGGGGCGGGTGATCGGCATCGTCACCCTGAAGACCACCAAACAGGAGGGCCTGGCCTTCGCCATCCCGGCCGAGGATCTCCGCTCGGCCCTGGATGTCGCCCAGGCCACCGCAAGCAGTCAGCCGACCGACCCGTCCCAGCCGGGCGCCCTGGCCGCCTCCGTCAGCAACGCCCCGACGCTCGTCTACGCCTGGAAGCCGGGCCAGACCTACGCCTATTCGTTCGAGATCGAGCTGGGCGACGGCTCGCCCGGCGTCGCCCTCAAGGGGGCGAGCATCTACCGGGTCAAGGCGGTCGACGCCGACGGGATCACCCTGGGCCATCACGGCTGGGTCGTCACCACCCGGAAGGGGAAGGACGGCAAGGTCCCCCCCGGCGGGGTCAGCGGGCCGACCGCGACGAAGGAGGTCGAGCTGAAGATCGACCCCCA
This sequence comes from Planctomycetota bacterium, assembly GCA_021777685.1. Lineage (GTDB taxonomy): Bacteria > Planctomycetota > Planctomycetia > Isosphaerales > Isosphaeraceae > Tundrisphaera. The sequence goes on from JAJYDH010000045.1 coordinate 16,846, forward strand.
GGGGAACGTCCTCAAGGCGTCGGGCGCGGCCCAGTTGCCGCTCCTGGGCGACCTCTCGATGCTCATCATCGAGCCCTTCCCCGACGAGCCCCGCGCCGCCTGGGACGACTCGAAGACGATCACGCTCCAGGAGATCCAGCAGACCCCCGGCGAGGCCGGCGTCGGGCCGAGGCTCGGCCGGCCGGGCGCCGACAGCCTGCCCACCGGCCCGCGCTCCCGGCTCGGCTCGCGGCCCGGGAGCCCCAGCTCCCGCCTCCGGAGCCGCCAGCCCCAGCCGCAGCCCCGGGCCCAGCCCCGGCCGCAGGTCACGGTGACGGTCACGAGCCGCGAGGCCGGCGAGGAGACCGCCTACACCCTCGGCGAGGTCCAGGGGGACAGGGTCCCGATCCGCAAGGATTACGAGCTGGCCACCAAGGAGACCGTGGGGGACGAGCCCCGCCTGAAGATGACCGGCGAGGGGACCATCTCGTTCGACATCAAGGCCGGCATCCCCCTGGCGATGGACTACAAGGTCGAGGTCATCGAGATCTCGGGCAACACCCGGCTCCGGCTCCCGATCGCGGTCTCGTGCAGGCTCCTGGAGGGGAAGGACCGGGAGAAGGCGCTCCGGCCGCCCGCCCAGGCCCCCTCGGCGATGAACCCGATCGAGGCCGGCGACCTGAACAAGCTCCTCGCCGACCTCAAGTCGCCCGACACCGGCCGGCGCCGGGCCGCCTGCCAGGCCCTGTTCAACGCCGCCCCGATCGAGGGGCGCCGGGCCGACGTCGCCCGGGCGATCGAGCGGCTGGTGCCGGACAGGGACATGGGCCTCCGGGGCGACGCCGTCAGGGCGCTCGGCGTCTGGGGCGACGCCCGGAGCGCCGACACGATCATCGAGACCCTCCGCGACGAGTCCTTCGGCGTCCGCGACGAGCTGTTCGAGGCCCTGAGCCGCCTCTCGCCCACCGAGAAGGCCGCCGAGGCCGTCGTCCCCTGGCTCGCGAAGGAGAACGGCCGCGCCGCGAAGGCCCTCCGCGCGATCGGGCCGCCGGCCGAAGGCCCGCTGATCCGCCAGGTCGAGGCCGGGACCGACCTCAAGCTCAGGACCGAGGCCTGCCGGCTCCTCAAGGATGTCGGGACCTCGCAAAGCGTCCCCGCCCTGGAGCGGCTCGCCGGCCAGAAGCAGGACGGCGAGGTCGGCCGGGACGCCGAGGAGGCCGTCAAGAACATCGCCCGCCGCTGGCCCGGCGACGACGAGTGGACGGCCCTCCTCGGCCAGGCCCGGTCGCCCGACGGCGGCAAGAGGCGCGAGGCGGCCGATCGGATCTCCAAGGCCGAGCCGGTCGAAGCCCGCCGGGGCGAGGTCGCCCGCATCCTGGAGGCGCTCGCCGGAGACGTCGACGGCGGCACGCAGTCGATGGCCTTCCGGGCCCTCGGCACCTGGGGCGACGAGCGGTCGAGGGCGATCCTGATCGGCCGCCTGGCCGACCCCGACCTCCGCCCCGTCCGCGAGGCGATGGAGGCCCTGGGCAAGCTCGGGCCCGACGAGCAGGCCGCCCGCGCCATCGCCTCCCGGGCCTCGAAGGATCGGCGGATCGCGGTCGAGGCCCTCACCAGCATGGGGCCCGTCGCCGAGGACGCGGCCCTCCTGGCGCTCAACGACGCCGGCAGGGACGTCTTCCTCCGCAACGACCTGATCCGGCTCCTCGGCAAGATCGGCACCGACGCCAGCCTCCCGGCGCTCCGCGAGGCGGCCGGCAAGCGCGACGGCGGCGAGGCCCAGAAGGCCCTGAAGGAGGTCGAGGCCCGGACGAAAGGCCCCGACGCCCTGGCCCTCCTGCCCGAGCTGAAATCCGCCGACGGCAACCGCCGACGCGACGCCCTCCGGGCGATCGCGAGCCTCCCCCGCGACGCCGCGAAGGCCCCCCAGGCCGCCCGGGCGCTCGACCCGTTGTGGGACATCGACGACGGCTCGATGAAGAAGCCCCTGCGCGAGGCCGTCGTCCGATGGGGCGACGACCGGAGCGCCGACGCCCTGGCCGAGCGGCTGGCCCGCCCCGACTTCAGGCAGTGGGAAGAGGCCCTGACGGCCCTCGCCGGGCTCAGGCCCGACGCCCGGACCGCCGGACTGCTCGCCGCCCGGCTCGGCCAGAACCAGGGCGTGGTCATCGCCGCCGCGAGCACCATGCCCTTCGAGGCCGAGCGCCCCCTGCTGGCGATCGCGAAGAATGAGGGCGACCCCAAGGCCCGGGCCGACGCCTGCCGGGCGCTCGGGGCCATCGGCACCCGGGCCTCCCTTCCCGACCTGCAGGCCCTCGCCGGCCGCGCCGGGGACGCCCAGCTCGCCCGCGAGGCCGACGACGCCCTCAAGGCGATCGCCTCGCGGCAGTGACCGAAGATCTGTCGATTCCAGTTCTCGAAGATATGTAGGATGGTGCCGAGCCTCGGGCGAGGCCCACCAGCGATGCGTGGTGGGGCTCGCCCGAGGCTCGACCCACCCTACTCATCATCTCTCGCGTTCAGAACGACCCCTCCGGCAGGTTGTACCGCTTCCTCGCCTGCTCGCGGAGCGTGTCGGCGAAGTGCGGGTGGTCGCGGACGACGCGGTCGAACTCGGCCTTCTCCAGGACGAACAGGTTGCAGGAGGAGGCGGCGCGGATGTTGGCGGACCGGGGCGCGGACATCAGCAGGCTCATCTCGCCGAAGTATTCCCCCTCGCCGAGGGTCGTGATCGACTTGCCGGCGGCGTCGAAGACCTCGACCGACCCCCGGACGATGAAGTACATCTGCTTCCCGGTCTCGCCGATCCGGATGATGTCCTCGCCGGCCTCGTAGAAGACCGGCCGGAGCATCATCGCCATCTTGTGCAGGCAGACCGGGTCGGCCGACTGGAACAGGGGAATCCGGGCGAGGATGTCGCGGTTGACGATCTCCATCCAGCGCCGGCCGCTCCGCTCCATCAGGTCGAATGCGGCGGGGGGGCCCCACGAGCCGGCGGGGTAGACCGAGTCCTCGCCCATCGGCAGGCTCGCCCAGGTGTCGAGCATCGGCTGGGCGACCCGCCAGGCGGTCTCGACCAGGTCGGTCCGGGAGAACAGGGTCGCGTCGCCGATCATGCAGTTGTACAGCAGGACCTCGTACCCGGTCCCCCGGCTCGCCTCGAAGGAGTCGCTGTAGTTGAACCGCATGTTCACCGGCTGGAGGCTCATCGACGGGCCGGGCGTCTTGGCCTCGAACCGGATCTCGATGGCCTGGTCGGGCTGGATGTGGAACAGCAGGGTGTTCGACTCCAGGTTGCCGACCGGCGTGCCCCGGAAGATCACCTCGGGGGCCTTCTTGAACTGGACGACGATCTCGGTCCCCCGCTTCCACAGGGCCTTGCCCGACCGGAGGAAGACGGGGACGCCCTCCCATCGCCAGTTGTCGATGAAGAATTCGGCGGCGGCGAAGGTCTCGGTCCGCGACTCGGGGTTGACCGAGGGCTCCTGGCGGTAGCCGACGGTCGGAGAGCCGTCGGGCTTCTTGCCCGGCCCGTACTGGCCCCTCGCGGTGTGCTGCAGGACCTCGTCGCGGGTCATCACCCGGACGGCGTCCAGGAGCTTGGCCTTCTCGTTGCGGATCGCGTCGGGCTTGAACGACGAGGGGGGCTCCATGCACAGATAGGCGAGCATCTGGAACATGTGGTTTTGCATCATGTCCCGGAGCACGCCCGACGTGTCGTAGTACCCGCCCCGGCCCTCGACGCCGACGGTCTCGGCCACGCTGAACTGGATGTGGTCGATGTGGTTCTTGTTCCAGAGCGGCTCGAAGATGCCGTTGGAGAAGCGTAACGCCAGGATGGTCTG
>JAJYDH010000535.1 GCA_021777685.1 Planctomycetota bacterium
AGGCTTCGTCGCCCTCTTCAACGGGACCGACCTGGCCGGCTGGCACGGCATGCCCCATTTCGACCCCAAAGACCTCGCCAAGATGGACGAGGAGAAGCGAAAGGCGCAGATCGCGACCTGGACCGAAGACGCGAAGCAGCACTGGAGCGTCAAGGACGGCGACCTCGTCAACGACGGCCACGGCGCCTACCTGACCACCGACAAGGAATACGGCGACATCGAGCTCCTGATCGACTACAAGACCGTCGCCAAGGCCGACAGCGGCATCTATCTCCGAGGGACGCCGCAGGTCCAGATCTGGGACTACACCAAGGAGGGCGGCAAGCACAACCTCGGGGCCGACAAGGGCTCGGGCGGGCTCTGGAACAACTCTCCGGGAGCCGCCGGCAAGGACCCGCTGGTCCTCGCCGACAGGCCGTTCGGCGAGTGGAACAGCCTGCGGATCATCCAGCTCGGGGCCCGGACCACCGTCTACCTCAACGGCAAGCTGGTGGTCGACAATGCCCCGATGGAGAACTACTTCGACCGCGGGGCGTCGCTCCCTCCCAAGGGACCGATCCAGCTCCAGACCCACGGCGGCGAGATCCGCTGGAAGAACGTGTTCATCAAGGAGATCAAGCCCTCGGAGGCCAACCGGATGCTCGCCGCCGGGGGAGATCAAGGGTTCCAGTCGATCTTCGACGGCTCGTCGACCAAGGGCTGGGCCGGCGCGATCAATAATTACGAGATCGTCGACGGCGCCCTCCGCTGCAAGGCCGGCACCGGCGGCACGACCTACTACGACAAGGAGCTGTCCGACTTCGTCGCCCGCCTGGAATTCCGCCTCCCGCCCGGCGGCAACAACGGCCTGGCGATCCGCTACCCCGGCAAGGGAGACACGGCCTACCAGGGGATGTGCGAGCTTCAGGTCCTCGACGACACCTCGCCGAAGTACTCCAAGCTCGACCCCCGGCAATACCACGGCTCGGCCTACGGGATGGTCGCCGCGAAGCGCGGCTACCTCCGCCCGGTCGGCGAGTGGAACTTCCAGGAGGTCACCGTCAAGGGCCACAAGATCAAGGTCGAGCTGAACGGCACCGTGATCCTCGACTGCGACCTGAGCACCGTGACCGAATACATGGCCAACAGCCCGCATCCCGGCAAGGAGCGGACCTCCGGCTACTTCGGCTTCGCCGGCCACGGCGACCCCGTCGAGTTCCGGAACGTCGCGATTAGGCCGATCAACTGAGATGGCGAATCGAGGCTCGACGATGGGCGGACGGCTCGGCGGGAAGGTGGCGCTGATCACCGGGGCGGCCTCGGGGATCGGCCTGGCGACCGCCGGGCGGTTCCTGTCGGAAGGGGCGTCGGTCGTCATGGCCGACGTCCAGGCCGGGGCCGTCGAGGCCGAGGCTTCCCGGCTGGCGGCCGACGGGCTGCCGGCCGTCGCCCTCGTCATGGACGTGACCTCCTCGGACGACAACCGCCGAGCGGTCGAGGTCGCCGTCGACCGCTTCGGCCGGCTCGACATCCTCTTCGCCAACGCCGGGATCGGCTACAGCGGGGCGATCGTCGACGCGACCGACGACGACTGGGACCGGGTCATGGCGGTCAACGCCAGGGGGGTCTTCCTCTCGGCCCGCGAGTCGATCCGACACATGCTCGCCCAGGACCCGCCGGGCGGCTCGGTGATCATCAACGGCTCGATCTCGGGCCTGGCCGGCATCCCCGGCCAGGCCCCTTACGCCCCGAGCAAGGGGGCCGTCGTCCAGTTGACCCGCCAGCTCGCGGTCGAGTACGCCGCCAGGGGAATCCGGGTCAACTGCGTCTGCCCGGGGACCGTCGACACTCCGGTCCTCCGCCGGGGGATGGCCATGTCGGGCGACCCCGAAGGCTTCCTCGCGATGCTGATCGCCGGCCACCCCATCGGCCGGATCGGCCTCGCCGACGAGATCGCCGCCGCCGTCGCCTTCCTCGCCTCCGACGAGGCCAGCTTCATCACGGGCGCCATCCTGCCCGTGGACGGCGGATACACCGCCCGATGATAACATATTTTTACATTTAAAATTTCGGATTTGAAATTTCAAATCTCAGATCTGAGATCCGCGATCGGGGACGGGCAGCAGCGCCGTGAAGGCGGAGCCCCGGCCCGTTTCGCTGACGACGGCGATCGTCCCGCCGTGGGCCTCGGCGATCCACCGGCAGATGCTCAGCCCGAGCCCGCTGCCCTTCGATGATCGCGAGGGGTCGACCTGCGAGAACCGCTCGAAGACGTGCGGGAGCCGGTCGGCGGGGATGCCGATCCCGGTGTCGGAGACGACCAACCTTGCCCGATCTCTCGCCTTCTCGACCCGGATCAGGACCGACCCGCCTGGCTCGGTGAACTTGATCGCGTTGTCGACCAGGTTCGTGGCGAGCTGGGCGAGTCGGGTCGGGTCGCCAAGGGCGCGCGTCGGCCCGGGTGCCTCCCATCTCAGGGCAATCCCTCGCTCCTCGGCGATCGGCTGGAACATCTCGGCGACCTCGACGGCGATCGCCGCCAGGTCGACGGGCTCTCGGCGAAGCTCGACCTCGCCGGCGTCGGCCCTGGCCAGCAGGAGCAGGCCGTTGACGAGCGCCGTCAGGCGGTCGCAGCGCTCGCCCAGCGTCACCAGCGTCTCCCGATACGCCTCGGCGGTCCTCGGCTGGGCGAGAGCCACCTCGACGGCCGCCCGGATCGCGGCGAGCGGCCCGCGCAGCTCGTGCGAGGCGTCGGCGGTGAAGCGGGTGATCTGTGCGTGATACGAACCCAACCGTTCGAGCAGGTCGTTGACCGTCCCCGCCAGCAGGTCGAGCTCGTCGCCGACGCCCGATCGCGGGAGCCGGGCGGAGAAGTCGGACGGGTTGAGCCGGCGGGCCGCGGCGATGCTCCGGGCGACCGGGCGGAGCGCCTGCCTCGACAGCCAGAGTCCTCCCACGAACGCGAGGGCCAGGAACGCGAGCCAGCCGGCGGCCACTCGCCGGTCGAACTGGGCGAGCGTCGCGTCGGTCTCGGCGAGCGAGAGGGCGACGTCGACCATCACCCCGGGCGAGCCCTCCTGCTCCGGCCCGACCCGGGCGACGCGGTAGCTCGAACCACCGTCGAAGTCGACCGTCCGGTGTCCATCCCGGCCGGACGGCTCGCGAAGCCGGGCCTCGAGCCGCCGGGCCTCGGTGGTGGGGGGAAATACCGAGACGGAGCCGGGCCTCCGGAGGATCACGATCAGGCCGGACTCGCCGAGGGCGGCGACCTCGCGCCGGGCCTCGGCCCGGAGCGATTCGTCGCCCTCGGCCGACGACTCGCGATCGGTGAACGACGAGAACTCGACCGCCTTGCTCTCCAGAAAGGCGTCGTTGCGGGCCTCCAGGATGGCCCGGAGGGCGTGATCCACCCACACGAACCCAAGGCCGAGCGACGTGGCCAGCACGGCGGTCGTCCAAAGGGTCAGCCGGGCCCGGAGTCCGGGCCGGAATCGCCTACTCCTCGCGGAGGACATAGCCGACCCCCCGCAAGGTCTGGATCAGCGGCCGGTCGAAGTCGCGGTCGACCTTGTTCCGGAGCCGATTGATGTGGACCTCGACCACGTTGGTCAGGCCGTCGAAGTCGAAGTCCCAGACGTGCTCCAGGATCATGGTCCGGCTGACCACCTGGCCGGCATGCCGCATCAGGTACTCCAGGAGCGCGAACTGCTTGGACGAAAGATCGATCCGCCGTCCGGCCCGCTCGACGACCCGCGCCGCCGGGTCGAGCCGGAGGTCGGCCACCTGGAGGACCGTCGGCGTCGCCTCCGCCCCTCGGCGGAGGACCACCCTGATCCGGGCGAGAAGCTCCGCGAACGAGAACGGCTTGACCAGGTAATCGTCGGCCCCCGCGTCCAGCCCCTCGATCCGCTCCGCCACGCTCGATCGCCCGGTGAGGAACAGCACGGGCGTTGAGATCCCCTTCGCCCGGACCTTCCGGAGCAATTCCAACCCATCGAGCCCGGGGAGCATCCGGTCGAGGATCAGGACGTCGTGGACCCCCGAGCTTGCGTAGTCCAGCCCGAGCTTCCCGTCCGACACCCAGTCGACGGCGTACCCGTGCTCGCGGAGCCCCTGGCAGACGAAGCCACCGACGTCGGGATCATCTTCCACCACCAGGACTCGCACCGTCACCTTCCCATTCAAAGCCAAGTGTCGAGACTTCCGACCGGACGTGTCTCGCGGAGACCATTCTAGGAGTTACACAGTTGGCCGATGATCGCTTTATCTGGTGGATAGGCTGGGAAGTTCGCGTAGGGTGGGTCGAGCCTCGGGCGAGCCCCACCAGCATTTCGGGAAGATGGTGGGGCTCG
>JAJYDH010000536.1 GCA_021777685.1 Planctomycetota bacterium
AGGGGAGAGGGGACCAGCTTGAGGAGCCGGGGACATCTCATTTCGCCACGCTCGCCGCCCTGAACTGGGGGCTGCTCCTGGCCTTGCGGGCCCTCCCGCACACCCCGGGGCATGACGGGGTCCGGCTGTTCTTGCCGGCGTTCGGGGTGCTGGCGGTGCTGGCGGGGGTGGGGGCGGGCCGGGCCGTGGGGCGGTTCGGGCGATGGGGTCGGGTGGTCGTCGCGGCGGCGATCGGGGAGGGCGTGCTGAGCGTCGCGGTGATGATGCCGGTCCCGCTGTCGTACTTCAGCCCGGTCGTGGGCGGCCTGCCGGGGGCGGCCCGGCTGGGGATGGAGCCGACCTACTTCTGGGACGCCCTCTCGGACGAGGCGATCGACTGGCTCAACGCCCACACCCCGCCCGACCGGTCGGTCCGGTTCGCGACGTTCCCGACGTCCTGGCTCTACCTCCAGCAGTCGGGCCGTCTGACCGCGAACCTCTGGCAGCTCGACCCCCGGAAGAAGCCGGCCTGGGTGGTGATCCAGAATCGCCCGGGGGCCTTCAGCCCGGCCGACCGGGAGCTTGTCGCGAACGGCAAGCCCGCGTTCACGGTCTCGAAGCTGGGCGTGCCGCTCGTCCTCATCTATCCCCATCCGGACTGATCGACCCATGCCGACGCCAGAGGACGAACGAACTTCGCGACCGTCCCCCGGCCTGTCGGGCCGGGGCTGGTGGCTGGGGTGCGCGCTGGTGGTGCTCGGGGCGTTGCTGGCGACGGTGCCGACCGTCGGCGACATCGGCCTGACCTGGGACGAGCCGTCGTACCGGACCAGCCAGGTCGTCTCGGCCCAGTGGTGGGAGGGGCTGGCGAAGGCCCGGAGCCGGTCGGACCTCAACGCGCTGACCTCGGCCGACGCCCTCCTCTATTACTGGCCCTACGCCCGGTTCGGCTACAACTTCCACCCGCCGCTGGCCGGGCAGCTCAACCTGCTGACGCACGCCGTCTTCGGCCGGTGGATGAAGGACATCCCGTCGAGGCGGATGGCGTCGGTCCTGGAGTACGTGGCGACGATCGCGCTGGCGTTCGGCTTCCTCGCCCGGCGGTACGGGGCGTGGGCCGGAGGGGTCGCGTCGGCGGCCCTGCTGGTGATGCCCCGGGTCTACGGCGACGGCCACATCGCGGCGACCGACACGCCGGGCCTGCTGCTCTGGGTCGTGACGGCCCTGGCGACCTGGAAGGGCCTGCACGAGCCGAAGGCCCGGAGATGGCGGGTTTTGGTGGGGATCACGCTCGGCCTGGGGTTCGTCGAGAAGATGGCGGCCGTCGCGGTGCTCGGGCCGGTCCTGGCCTGGCTGCTCGTCGCCCGGCTGCCCCGGACGTTCCTCGGGAAAGAAGGGCGGGCCGACTGGGTCGACGGCGTGGCGACCTCGACGGCGATGCTCGTGCCGCTGGGCCTGGCCTTCCGCGAGGGCCTCCGCCTGGCCCGGCTGTTCCCGCCGCCGAACGAGGCGGACCTGTTCACGATGCACCCCCCGGCCGCCTTCTCGGGGGCGATCCTGCTCGGGCCGCTGCTCGTCTGGGCCGTCCGGAGGCTGGCGGGCCTGGCGATGCCGAGTCACCCGGTCTGGGGCGCGGAGCGTCCGGCGCTCGAGATCTGGACGGCGATCCTGGCGTTCGCGCCGGCCGTCGGCTGGCTGGGCAACCCGGCCTGGTGGCGCGAGACCTTGCCGAGGATGGCCCACTATTACCAGCTCAGCGCCGACCGCCGGGGGGCCCTGCCGGACATCCACATCCTCTATCGGGGCGACCTCTACACCTACAGCCTCCCCTGGCACAACGCCTGGGTCCTGATCGCGATCACGGTGCCGGCCGGGATCTTGCTGGCGTCGATCGTCGGGCTGATCTGGTCCTTGATCCGATCATTGAAGGTCCGCGATGCGATCCCGTGGTACTTCGCCCTCCACCTCGTCACCCTCCCCGCGCTCCGGATGCTGCCGACCCCGGCCCACGACGGCGTCCGGCTGTTCCTGCCGACGTTCTTCTTCCTCGCCGCCTTCGCCGGCCGGGGCGCGGTGGCGATCGGCGACGGCCTGGCGAGGCTGTTCCGGCATCCGAACGCTTGCCGGGGGGCGGTCGCGGGGCTGGTGCTCCTTCCGGCGGCCTGGCAGCTCGCGGCGATCCACCCGTTCGAGCTGTCGTATTACAACGAGCTGATCGGCGGGCCTCGCGGGGCCTGGAGGCGGGGCTTCGAGCTGTCGTACTGGTACGACGCCTTCAACGGCCGGACGCTCGACGACCTGAACCGGGTCCTGCCCGACGGCGCCTCGGTCGACTTCTTCAACCCGCTCATCAACACGCCGACCTTCGCCTGCCTCCAGGAGCTGGGGGCCCTGAAGGGGACCATCACCCTGGGCTCGCCCGACCCGGACTCGATCCCTTATGGCTGGATGCTGACGCACGACTCGAAGGCGACCCCGATGACCCGGCTGATGTTCGCGATGACGCCGCTCTACGCCCGGACGCCCGGCCAACTGGGCGGGCTCCGCGTGGTGACGGTCGACTCGCCCGGGGCGGTCTCGCGGGCGTGGGCGCTCGACATCCTGACGCGAGGCGTCGGCACGCCGGAGGTCTCGCGGGCGCCCGGGTGGGTCCGCGACTCGCCGTGGCTCCGGCCGTTCGCGCGGTTCTGGGGCGAGGGCCTGACGAGGCCGTCGCCGCCGGCGGTCGACGAGGCCATCTTCGCCCGGGCCCGCGACGACCCCGACGGGCTCCGAGCCGCCGCCCGGGCCGTCGCCGATCGCCGGCCGATCGCGCCGGGCTCGGGGGCCTCGAAGCTGATGAGTTACCTCGAACGCCTGAACTCGGCCGCCTGGCGGGACTGGGTCGACGGGCTGATCCGCAACCGGCCCGAGGCGCTGGCCGAGGCCGTCGAGATCCTGATCGCCCGCCCCGACGCCGTCCGGTCGGTCCTGCTCAGGCCGTCGTACACCGATGAATCCACGATCGGCGGGTTCCTCGATCGGGACGTGATCCGGGGGGAGGCCCGATGAGCGGCCGGGGCGGGATCGCGTTCTACGTGACGAGCCACGGGTTCGGCCACCTGAACCGGACGGTCGGGGTGGTCAACCTGATCCCGGAGGAAGTCCCGATCCGGATCAGGTGCGATCCCAGCCTCTTCGGTGCCTGGGGCGAACGGCTCCGGCGTCCGGCCTCGCTGTCCGCCTATTCGTCGGACGTCGGTGCGATCAACCCGCCGGGCGACAGCGCGTCGACCGACGGCCCGGCCTCGCTGGCGAGGGCGGCCGAGGTCCACGCCCGCGCGATGGCCGAGGTCGACGCCGAGGCCGAGTTGCTCCGGGCCGAGGGGATCTCCGCTGTCCTGTCCGACGTCCCGCCGGTCCCGCTGGTCGCCGCCCGACGCGCGGGGATTCCCGGCTTCCTGCTGGCCAACTTCACCTGGGCCGACATCTACGAGCCCCACGCCCGGAAGCTCGGCCCCGACGCCATGCGGACGGTCCGCGAGATCCGCTCGGCGTATCGCCAGGCGTCGGGGGTCTTCCGGGCCGAGCCGGGGTTGAAGCTGGCCGGGATCGCGCCGACGGTCGAGGTCGGCATGGTCGTCACGCCGGGGGTCGATCGCCGGGCCGAGTTGCGGGCGAGGCTGGGCCTGGCCCCGTCCGACAGGCTGGTCTACTTCTACGTCGGCCGGTACGGGCAGGAGAACCTGGACTGGCGACGGCTGGAGCGGCTCGACGGGGTCCACTTCGTCGGCTTCCACCCGGCGCCCGACGGCCCGATGGCGAACTTTCACGTCGTCGGCTCGGAGTTCACCGGCTCGGACCTGGCGGCGTCGGCCGACGCGATCGTCGCCAAGGCCGGCTACGGCACCGCCTGCGAGGCGATGGTCGCCCGGGTCCCGCTGATCTACCCGCCCCGGACCGGCTTCGCCGAGCATCGCGTCCTCGATAAAGCCCTCCGCGACTGGGGCGGCGGCATCCCGGCGTCCCGTCGGGAGTTCGTCGAGCTGAGGCTCGAACGGCACCTCGAACGCGCCTTCGCCCTCAAGCCGGGCCCGCCCCCGTTCCCGAGCGACGGGGCCTCGTCGGTGGCCAGGCATCTCCTGGATTCGATCGGAGAGCGATCAGCGATCAGCGGTCAGCACTCAGCCAGAGAAGAAGTGTGATAATGAAGTCTCGCATTTTGCGATAGTATTTCAGGCTTTGCTGACCGCTGACCGCTGACCGCTGACCGCTGACCGCTGACCGCTGACCGCTGACCGCTGACCGCTGACCGCTGACCGCTGACCGCTGACCGCTGACCGCTGACCGCTGACC
>JAJYDH010000537.1 GCA_021777685.1 Planctomycetota bacterium
CCATCCGGCCGGTCCGGCCGATCCGGTGGAGGTAGTTCTCGGGGTCGTCGGGCACGTCGAAGTTGATGACGTGGCTGATGTCGTTGACGTCGATGCCTCGGCCGACGACGTCGGTGGCGACCAGCACGGGGATGGTCCCGTTGCGGAAGCCCTGCATGACGCGGTTGCGGACCGACTGGGTGAGGTCGCCGTGGATCGTGGCGACGCCCGCGACGCGCCCCCGGAGCCGGTCGGCGAGCTTGTCGGCCCCCCGCTTGGTCCGGGTGAAGACGATGCACTGGCGGGGCCTGTCGCGGTCGAGCAGGTGGACCAGCAGGTCGAACTTGCGGTCGTGCTCGACGGTGATGTAGTACTGCTTGATCGAGTCGACCGACGGCTCGTCTTTCGAGAGGTTCATCTCGACCGGCTGGAACATGTAACGACGGGCCAGCGTCCGGATCTCGTCGCTGATCGTGGCCGAGAGGAGCAGGGTCTGGTGCGGGTCGGGCACCTTCCGGAGGATGCGCTCGATGTCGGGCCGGAACCCGATGTCGAGCATCCGATCGGCCTCGTCGAGGACGACGTGGAAGATCTCTCCGAGGTAGAGCGTCCGCCGCTCGATGTGGTCAAGCACCCGGCCGGGCGTGCCGACGATGATGTCGACGCCGCGATCCAGGGCCCGGAGCTGCTTCTCGATCGGCTCGCCGCCGTAGATCCCGCAGATGGCGACGTCCTGGCCGTGGGCCAGCTTCTGCATCTCGACGACGATCTGCTGGACCAGCTCGCGGGTCGGCGCGAGGATGATGGCCTGGGGGCCCTTGCCTCGGGCCTCGAGCATCTCGATGAGGGGGATGCCGAAGGCGGCCGTCTTGCCGGTGCCGGTCTTGGCCTGGCCGATGACATCGCGGCCGTCGAGCGCCTCGGGGATGAGGGCGGCCTGGATGGGGGAGGGGGACGTGTAGCGGACCCTCCTGAGGGCTTCGAGCATGGGGCGGCTCAGCCCCATCGATTGGAACCCCGGTGGGGATTCCTCCACCGCGCGTTGGATCAAACAAACCTCCTGGGCGATTTCTGTCGGGTGAAAGGGGGCGGATCGGGCCATCCTGATGAGACCATTCGATCTTATTGCCATCATACCCCGATGCCGTATCGCCGTCAAAGCCAGCCGACTCCGAATCGTTTTCGCGCGATTTCGATCTTTTTCGAAATGAGCCCGTACTGCCTCCTTCTTCCTTCCGGCCCGCTCGGACCGGCGGCTTGCCGAGGGCCGGGCCGGTCCGCTACTCTGAATCGCGTCAGTCGCACCGGGACCGCGACGGCCTGGGGGCCGCTCGGCCGTCCCTCGGGCGAGGGACCGACGTCCCGCCCTTCCCCCGAACCCGAAGCGCAGGAGCCCCGCCATGTCGACCGAAGTCCAGGCCGCCGACCTCCAGCAGAAGTACCGCCAGTTCCTCGACTTGCTGCCGCTGACCGTCGCCCTGGCGGGCCTGCCGCCGAGCGAGGGGCGGCTGTTCAACGAGGAGCAGATCGAGGCCCGCGCGATGACCCTCCGCTATGCCTACCGGGTGGCCCGGAGCACCGCCAAGGAATGCCTGGGCGGGTCGTAACCAACGTGCCGCGGCGTCCGGCGGGGGGGGCCCGGATTCCGGGACCGCCCGCTGTCCGATCGCGCCCGGTGAGCCGATAAGAAGTCGCGTGGCGAACGGGTCCGAGGAAGGGACCGGGACCCCCGGCCGGTCGCCAGGCCCATCGACTCCCAGACGCGAAAGGTCTCTCGCGCAATGACGATTCAACCCGACGCCGGCCCCCGCAGGCTCCGAGCAGCGATCATCGGGTTCGGCCTCGACGGCACCGATCAGCACCAGAGGCTCAGCACCGGCGACGAGTGCATCCTGGTCGGCGGCTCGGCCGAGACCCACGCCGAGATGCTCGAGACCATGCTCCGGCTCGAATCGGAGCTGGAGCGGCTCGGCGTCGGGCTCGCCGACGTCGCCCCCGCCGAGCTGGCGGACATCGCCTGGCGGATCGACTCTCCCGAGTTGCACATGATCGCCGTCCGGCTCGATGAGGGCCTGGAGCGCAGCGGCCGGACGTTCCACGAGTCCTCCGCCGAGGAGCTGACCGGGCTCTCGGCCGGCGACGGCCTCGTCTGAACCCTCCCCGCTCGGTCCCGGATTCGATCCCCGGACGGCGGCCGGGCCCTCCCCAGGGCCCGGCCGCCGTCTTCGTTTTCGGGGCGGCGGCCCCGAATTGCGAGAATCCGGGCCGGACCTCATTCCCACCGGGGGGGCTCGCGATAATAATCGAGAGTCCGCCGCGAATCCTGAAACGAGATCCTCCCCGAGGAGGTATCCCGGGATGACCGACCGCTCCTCGGCGTCCCGCTCGTCCGGCGAAGGCCAGGCATCATGGACGACCGTGCGATGGTGGAGACGCTCCGGTCCGGCGCCCCCGAAGGCCCCGGCCTGCTCTTCGACCGCTTTCACGGCGTCGTCTTCGGCCTCTGCTTCCGGATGATGAGGCACCGCCAGGACGCCGAGGACGTCGTCCAGGAGACGTTCGTCCGGGCCCTCGGCGGGATCGCCGGCTTCGACGCCGCTCGCCCGTTGCGCCCCTGGCTCCTGGGGATCGCCGCCAATCGCTGCCGGACCGCCCTCGGCCGGCGGTCGAAGCGGCCCGTCCTGGCGGAATCGGCCGAGGACTGCGTCGACCACCGGCCCGGCCTGGCCGACCCCGACGACCTCGCCGGGGAGCTGGAACGGGCCCTGGCTCGGCTCAGGCCCGAATATCGCATGGTCTTCGTCCTCTTCCACGAGCAAGGGCTCCCCTACGAGGAGATCGCCGAGGTGATCGGCCGACCAGTCGGGACCGTCAAGACCTGGCTCCATCGGGCCCGCGCCGAGCTGGCCGAGGACCTCAGCCGCCGCGGGGTCCGCTGCTGATCGAGATGTGTTTTGATTTCTGGTGGCGGATCGTGCAACATCTCATCGAGATCGAACCCCACGAGGCCCGGATGGGCCCGGGGGCCGAGGGCCGGCCGGGGAGCGAGCATGAACTGTCGCGAGTTCGATGACCTCTGGAATGACCGGCTCGATGCCCGATCGCCAGGCCGACCGGGGATGGACCCGGAGCTGGAGGCGCATGTCTCCGCCTGCGATCGGTGCCGGAGGGTGTCGACGGGATACCAGATCCTCAGCCAGGCGGTCGCGTCGTGGCCGGCGGCCCCCGCGCCGTCGGTCGCCTCGCGCGAACGGCTCCGCGCGCTGGAGTTCCCCCCGGCCCGCGTCCGGCGGAAGTCGCGGCTGGTCTACTGGGCCCCGCTGGCCGCCGCCGCCGCCGTGTTCTGCCTGGTCTGGCAGGGCGGCCCGGCCCGCGAGGAGGTCGATATGCTCGCGTCACCGGCGCCGACGCCCCGGGTCGCGAGGCCCAGGCCGCTGGGCGC
The DNA here is from genome assembly GCA_021777685.1 of Planctomycetota bacterium. Lineage (GTDB taxonomy): Bacteria > Planctomycetota > Planctomycetia > Isosphaerales > Isosphaeraceae > Tundrisphaera. Next base: position 3,422 of record JAJYDH010000537.1, read on the forward strand.
GGCCCTGGCGGCGGCGACCGAGGCCACGATCGACCTGGCCCGGGAGGCGTCGGCCCCGGCCGCCCGGATCGGCCGGGAGGTCCTCGAATACGAGGAGGCCGCCGCGACGCCCGGCCCCGAGCGGGCCGACGCCGCCGGAGAGGTCGCCGCGACCGCCTCGGAGATGCTCCACACCGTCGGCGAGCGGGTCAACGCCGGGGTCCGGCCGATCTCCGGCTCGGCCCGGCATGCCTTCAGCTTCCTGCTCGGCCCGGCCCCTGACCACCCGCATCCGGCCGCTCACGAGGGCCAGAATGGCCTCTGATCGGCCCCGGTTCCCGCTGGCGATCCGCGCCCGGATCGGATCTGATATTCCGAGATGTCCGATTTTCCGATCGAAGGTCGAGTCGCCACCCGCCGCATCGATCGACCGATCTCTTCGGATGATGGCGAACGGGAGCACCGAAATCCCATGAACTACCCCTGCTTGCTCACGACTGCCCTCTTGCTGATGATCCCGACGATCGCCCCGGCCCAGGCCACCATCGAAGATCTCTTGAAGGCCGACGCGAGGGCCCGGCCGGCCCATCCGTCGTCTCCCAGCGACCTGCTCGACTGGGCCGCCTACAACCGGGCGGGCTGGCGGGCGATCAACAAGGGCTATTACGACACGGCGGAGCATGAGTTCCATGCCGCCATCAAGGCCGCCCGGAGGACGAGCATCGACGATCCCCGGCTGCTGGCCCGGAGCTATGCCGACTACGCGCTGGCGGTCCAGAAGCAGGGTCGGCACGCCGAGGCCGAACCACTGGCGAAGTGGGCCCTGACCGTCCGCGAGACGCTCCTCGATCCCGAATCCCCCGCGATCGCCCAGAACCGCAACCAACTGGCGACCCTCTACTAT
>JAJYDH010000538.1 GCA_021777685.1 Planctomycetota bacterium
GGGGGCATCTGTTCCGGATGCTGTTCACCCGACGCGATCCTCAAGCGGCGATGACCTGAATGATCGACGAATCGGCGTGGCCTCGAAGTCAACCGTTGCGGCTGGAAAGCGTGATCGTCCGGCGAGGCCCGGCCGAGATCCTCCGAGGGGTCGACCTGACCTTCGAGCCGGGCCGGCGGTACGTCCTGATCGGGGCGTCCGGCGCGGGCAAGAGCACCTTGCTCCGGCTCCTGAACCGGCTCGACGACCCGGACTCGGGCCGATTGGCGATCGGGGCGACCGGCCTGACGAGCCTGCCCGTGCGGGTCGTCAGGGCGGCCGTCGGGCTGGTGTTCCAGGCCCCCCGGCCGTTGCCCGGGACGCTCCTCGACAACCTGGCCTATCCGCACGCGATCCGGGGCCGGGCCGTGCCCGAGGCCGTGAAGCTGGCCGGGTGGCTCGACGAGGTCGGGCTCGACCCGACCTGGCTCGACCGCGACGCCTCGGCGCTCTCCGGCGGCGAGCGGCAGCGGCTGGCGATCGCCTCGGCGTTGGGGATGGGCCCGGAAATCCTCGCGCTCGACGAGCCGACCTCGGCGCTCGACCCGTCCTCGGCGAACCGGGTCGCGGCGGCCCTGGCGAGGCGGGCGGAGTCGGGCCTCCGGACGATCGTCGTCACCCACAACCGCGAGCAGGCCGCCCGGCTGGGCGACTGGACCGTCCGGCTGGAGGCCGGTAAGGTGGTCGACCAGGGGCCGACCGCCGAGGTCCTGGCCCGCGCCGACGAGTCGGTGTGGACCGGCGAGGAGGTGCCTCGATGACCCACGGGCCGGGCTGGACGGGGCTGGCGTGGGCGAGCTTGCCGCTGGCGGCGTGCCTGGGGTTGCTGGCGTGGCAGAGGCTGGGGCAGGTCCGGTCGCTGGCGATCGCCTCGGTCCGGCTGGTGCTCCAGATGTCGCTGCTCGCGGTCGTCCTCCAGGCGATCGTGAAGGCGGACAGCCCGCCGCTGGTGGTCGCGGTCGCCCTGGTGATGCTGGCGGCGGCGGCCCACACCGTCGGCGACCGCCAGAAGCGGGGGAAGTGGCAGATCCGGTTCGAAGCCTTCGGCGCGATGCTGATCGGGGCGAGCCTGGTGATGGCGGTCTCGATCCGGCTGTCCTTGAAGATCACCCCCTGGTACGACGCCCGGACGGTCCTGCCGATGCTGGGGATGATCCTGGGCAACAGCGTGACCGCCGTGGCCCTGGCCGCCGAGCGGTTCGCCAGCGACCTCCGGGCCGACCGCGACCTCGTTGAGCTTCGGCTCAGCCTGGGCGCGACCGCCCGCCAGGCCGCCACGCCCGCGCTCCGGTCGGGCGTCTCGGCCGGGCTCTCGCCGATCGTCAACAACATGATGATCGCCGGGATCGTCGCCATCCCCGGGATGACCACCGGCCAGCTCCTCGCCGGCGCCGACGTCGGCGAGGCGGTCCGCTACCAGATCCTCCTCTATTTCGGGATCACCACGACCGTGATCCTCAGCGTCCTGATCCTCCTGGCCATCCGGCTGAGGAGGTACTTCACCCCCGCCCACCAGTTGCGGTGGGAGGCGCTGGGATCGCCGTGACTGTCCGTGGAGACGACGATTCTGACTCCCTCTCCCCCTGGGAGAGGGTTGGGGTGAGGGTCGTCGCCGGACGAGTGATCCCCGAATGAGGCCCTACTTTCCCGGCCGTTGGTGATGCGACGCCCCTCACCCCCGGCCCCTCTCCCAAAAGGAGAGGGGAGGCAGACTTGCGCGGGTGATGCCGATCTGGCCTGTGCGCGGCGGGCCGGGTTTTCGCACAATGTCGGGATCAACCCGGAGACGAATCGTCCGATGCCCGACCCCACCGACCCCGCGCTCGCCCTCGTCCACGAAGGGTGGGACCACCTGAAGCAGCAGCGGCCCCTGGCGGCCTGGGCGTCGTGGCGGCGCGCCCTGCGGGTCGAGCCCGAGCAGCCGGCGGCGACCCATGCCCTGCACGTCCTGGCCAACGCCGGCGACCTGCCCGAGGCCGCCCGCCTTGAGTACCGGTTCCTCACGCCGGTCGGGGCCGACCAGAGGGCCCGGTGGGACGCCCGGTTCCGGGGCCGCGACCTGGAAGAACTGGCCGTCGCCGCCGGGGCGTTCGGGAGCCTCGCCGAGGACGACCCCGCCGACTCCCGAGCCCGGTTCAACCAGGGGCTCTGCCTCGCCTGGCTCGGCCGGAACGCCGAGGCCGTCGCCGCCCTGGAACGCGCGGTCGACCTGTTCGCCGGGACCGAGCCCGAGGTCGCCGAGCAGGCGTGGACGCTCGCCGAGGTCCTCCGCCAGGGGGGCGGGGCCGAGCCCCTGGCCGACGACCTGAACCACGTCGCCCTGCTGGCCTGGACCCCCGGCGACGACCCTGCCGGGTTCCTCGACGATCGCCCCGACGTCCGCCCGATCCCCAACCCCATCGACCCCGTCACCGGCCAACCCCGGCTCTCCGAGGCGAGGATTTACGAGTGGCTGGACCGGCCGTGGTCGACGGATTCTGACTCCCTCCCCACTTGCGGGGGAGGGTTGGGGTGGGGGGACGTCGGTCGTGGACTCGATCCTGAAGCGTTGGGAGATGGATCATCAGGGTTGGCCGAGCCTCCCGATCATGCCACGCCCCCCTCTCCCCAACCCTCTCCCGCAAGGGGGGAGGGGGCCAGACCAGAGGGACGCGCGGATGAGCCTTCCTCATGCCTCCGCCGCGTCCGGGCGACGGTGATCCGCTCGCCCCATTCGCTCCGGCTCTCGGGCACCGACCCCGTCCTGCTCGAAGAGGCCGTCGCCGAGGTGGCCCGGCTCGCCGGGCCTCGGGTCGCGTCGGCCCGCCGCGAGGCGTCGCCGCTGCCCCTGGCGTTCCTCGACGCCGACGTCTGGGCGATCCGGATGCCGCCGGGGCTGGACGAGGAGGCCCGAGGGCGGCTCAACCGCTCGGCGGTCGAGCGGTATTACGAGCACGCCTGGATTCATCGCCCGCGTCAAGGGCTCGGCGGCCGGAGCCCCGCCGAGGCGGGCCGGCTGGCGTCCGACGGCGACGCGGCCCTCGGCTCGAAGCTCTCGGCCGTGGTCCGGCTCCGCGAACAGCTCGGGACCCGGCCGACGACCGCCTTGCTGTATCAGGGCTATCCCTTCGACCGCCTCCGCCGCCGCCTCGGCCTGCCGCCGACCGACCCCGACGCGATCGACCCGCAGGACGCGACCTCGATGAGCGGCCCGGAACTGGACAGGCTCGACCCGTCGGCGCTCGACGACTACGCCCTGGCCGACGCCTATGAGTCCGCCGCCGCCCTCGGCGACGACCGCCGGACCGCCCGGTTCGCCGGAGTCCTGGCCGGGCGAGATCCCTTGGCCCTCGCCCGGCTCGACGTCCGAGCCCTGTTCGCCACGCTGGTCCGCGCGGGGCTGGCCGAGGATGCCGGGGCAGGGGCCCTCGGCCGGATCGATCGGGCCCAGGCCGTCGACCTCGCCCTGACCGGCGGCCGGGACTTCCGGACCTACGAGACCTGGCGGGCCGAGGTCTTCGTCCGGCTGGGCGAGGCCGAGGACGCCGTCCGGGTCTACCGGGCCCTGCTCGAAGCCTCGTCCGACCCCGTCCTCGCCCTCGACGCCGCCGAGACCCTCCGCGACGCCGGCTTCGACGACCCGGCCCGGATTCTTGCCGAGGAGGCGCTCAGCCTGGCCAAGGAGGCCGATCGTCCGGAACTGGTCGAGATGGCCGAGGCGTACCTCGTCGACGGGTGAAAATGGGCCGCTCGGCCAAAAACCCTGTTCAATCGCCCGCGCCGATCGTGAATATAATGCCGACGGGCCTGGACCTCATGATGCGACTCCCTCGGTTCGCTTTCACCGTCCGAAGGTTGATGATCGCCGTGGCGGTCGTGGGGGTGGCGATCGGCGGCGTGAGCCTGGTGGGCCGGCGGGCTGCCTTCCTGAAGAAGGCGCTCCTCCATGAAGTCCTGGAGATGATCTACCGAGAGGGCCACGCCGACACCAGCCCCGACCCGGGACGATCGGCCTATCATGCCTCGCTGAAGATCAAGTATGAGAGGGCCGCCGCCCGGCCGTGGCTCGTCGTCGAGCCCGACCCGCCCCCGCCGGCCCCGTTGCGGAGACCCGACGTTGAAACCCTCCTCGATCCCCAGATTCACAGTGAGGCGGCTGATGATCGCCATGGCGCCAGGGCTGCGTGGGTTGCTCTGAAAAACAGGAATCCTGGAGGTCTGCGTAGGGTGGGTCGAGCCTCGGGCGAGCCCCACCATCCGAATTCGCTGGTGGGGCTCGCCCGAG